>JAISQH010000042.1 GCA_031274385.1 Planctomycetaceae bacterium
GAAAACTTCCTTGAGTAAAATAATGAATACCATCAAAAACAGAGCAAGTTAAAACTAACCTTGAATTTCTTTGCGTCTTTGCGCGCAATCCTTAAAACAAAAGAGACAGGTACGACGGAATTACTTGCACTTGCTGAGGCAAAGTTGTTCGAACTCAAAACTATTGAATTTCTCGAACGTACGGAAATTAATAAAGTTCTTGCCGAACAAAAATTGAGCGGACTGAAAAATTGAGCGGACTGTTCGATGTGAATAACGCCGTTCAACTCGGTGCCATTTTGAAAACCGATTTATTTGCCGTTTTGGAAACAACTTCAATCATTGTTTTCGATGCCAAAACCGGTTTGCGTTACGCCGATGAAACATTGCCGAAAAAATTGATGACGCCGCAACGGTTGTTTTTGAAACAATTCAAACCGCCGCCGAAAAACAGGACAAACTTAGTAAGGGCAATCTTGTTACGTTTGGTATTCTGGAGATTCGCAACGCCGATTCTGAATATTTGATCCTTTTGCGTTTCGAATAATGTTTTATACTTTCCTACCGTTTTATTTACGGAGTTTAAAATTAGGGTAAGTGTTCAATAAAAACATTGTCAATCCATTGTCCTTTGTGCGCCGTTTATCTTAAACTTGGCAGATCGGCGGCTTGCCTGTCTTGCTAATATTGGATTGTTCTGATATTCTATATTGTCCTTGTTAAAGTGTTACGCTTTGTGTTCTTCGGATTCAACACCGATTGATGTTTCCATTTAAGGAAAAGGTTATGATGATTTTACGATCTTTTTTTATTTTCCTCGTCACTGCTGTTTTTTCCGCGATAATGATCGAAGCGGCGGAACGTCCGAATATTGTGGTTATTCTTGCGGATGATCTTGGTTACGGTGATCTGTCGATTTACGGCGGCACCGATGTCAGGACGCCGAATATCGACTCACTCGGAATTGCCGGAATGAAATTTTCGCAATTCCGGGCAAACTGCTGTGTTTGTTCGCCGTCACGTGCGGCGTTGCTGAGCGGAATGTATCCCGACCGAACCGGAGTTCCCGGCGTGATTCGAACCCACGCGGAAAATTCATGGGGCTTTCTTTCGCAAAACCTGACACTGCTCCCGGCAGCATTAAAAAATTACGGTTACGACAACGCCGCCATCGGAAAATGGCATCTCGGTCTCGAATCGCCCAACACTCCAAACGAACGCGGCTTCGATTTTTTTCATGGTTTTCTCGGCGATATGATGGACGATTATTACCATCACCGCCGGCATGATCAGAATTACATGCGGCATAATAAAGAAACAATTAATCCGAATGGACATGCTACTGATCTTTTCAGCGATTGGGCTTGCGATTATCTTCGTCTTCGGGCAAAAGAGGGAAACAAAAAACCGTTTTTCCTTTATCTGGCATACAACGCCCCACACGCCCCCATCCAACCGCCGCAAGAATTTCTTGACCGTGTACTGAAACGAGAAAACCAAATCAACGAAAAACGGGCAAAACTGATCGCACTCATCGAACATCTTGACGCCGGAATCGGACGCGTTTTGCAAACGTTGAAAGAAACAGAACTCGAACAAAAAACTCTTGTCCTGTTCACAAGTGATAACGGCGGTGATCTTCCTGCCGGAGCGTTCAACGGTCAACATCGCGGCGGTAAAACGGAAATGTACGAAGGCGGCTTAAAAATTCCGTTTCTCGTTCGCTGGACAAATCATGTCGCGCCGGGTTCGCAATCCGAAACTCAAGCCGTTTTGATGGATCTGTTTCCAACCATTTTGGAGATTGCCGGAGCAAAATTTGAAAACGGAAATAAATCCGCAGACGCTTCCTTCGTTCAACGAATTGACGGCGTCAGTCTGCTCGATGTTTTGCTTGGCAAAACCGATTCATTGCCATTACGAAATCTTTATTTTGTCCGACGCGACGGCGGAATCCCTTTCGGCGGTAAAACGAGCAATGCTTTAATTCACGGCGAATGGAAGATTCTCCAAAATACGCCGTTTTCTCCGCTCGAATTTTACAATCTGAAAAAAGATCCGTTGGAAACTACCGATCTGAAAACCGAATCACCACAAGAATTTCGAAAATCTCTTAACCAAATGATGCTCCATATTCAGGAAGGAGGTCAGGTTCCCTGGCAACCGCCAATTAATTAATTAATTAATGGTAACTTCTAAAAACTCTTTCTTAACCACGAAACACACGAAATTCCACGAAAAATACAATTTAATGGACAATTGAAAATGGACAATTGATCATTGATAATTGAGGACGCAAGCGTTGTTTAAACCGTTTCGGTTTGAACAACGCTTGCGTTTTTTTAATTGACAATTTTCAATTGTCCATTTTCCATTTTCAATTAAAAAAGCGCTATGTCTTTTTCAATTTAGAGAGTCTGAGAGAGAAAAAGCACTATGGCATCTTGCGCCAATAACGTTATCTAAAATTCTATTCTATTGATATTAGTCGCGCTAGCGACGTGATGATGCATAACCGGCGGTGTAGCGCAGCGCAACCGCCGGATCGTGTCCCTCCCCACGACCAAGTCGCGCAGCGACGATATTATCGAGTCCAATCTCTTCGTCTCATCCCCTAAACGTTACTTTTGATCATTCCGTCGCTGCGCGACTTTGGTTGTTGGGGGCGATTGTCCGGTGATTGCGCTGCGCTCCATCACCGGTTATGCATCAT
>JAISQH010000479.1 GCA_031274385.1 Planctomycetaceae bacterium
CGCCTGAACAGCTGGTAACAGAAGTGCGATTAACACGCCGATAATCGCAATCACCACAAGAAGTTCGACCAGCGTAAAGCCGAATGGAACGTAACGAATAAGAGTCGGTGATTTTGCAGAGAAACGTTTGAAGAACGAAAACTCTCCACTATTCACTCTTAACTCTTCACTACAGATAGCCCCCCCCCATCCTTGCCCATTTTAACATTGAATTTTTCATCGCAATTCTCCTTTTTGAAAATGGAACACAAATATCACCATGAATCGTCCACCGGAATACAAAACGGCAAAAAAACAAATCACGGTCAATCCGTTTCAATATCTTTCAAACTTTACACGAAATAAAATCGGTTGTCAACAGGAATTTTTTTCTTTCCAAAAAAATTTCAAATTTTTTCGAAAAAATTCCTATCAGATCATTTAATTTGTCAATTCTTTGAAAATGTCTGATTATTTTCATTGGCGTACAAAGACGCAAAGAGATCAGCCAATTTAAAATGAGTTTACGCACGAAAACACGGAGGACACAAAGATTCTAAAAGTATGGCTAAAGGACTTGGGAATACCGGTTCTTTTATGCAGATTCGTCTTTACAAACAAGGACGGTTTCACGTAAAGTAATCATTTATTGGCTTCGTTGACGGCGTATGTTAAATTGGAAAAGTTAAAATTCGCTCACAAACTAAATCATTTTGCCCTCAAAGCCAAAATCGATTGGGCAGCAGTAAAAGCCGTATGGAACGAACTGGCAAAAATTAAACTCGCAGATACTGCGTAACATGAGTGATTAATTTTCAATTTTCAATTCTCAATTCTCAATTATTTGGTAATCGCCCATTGCAAAGGATCAAATTCGTGTTATAGTATCCCGAACATAAATGATTCAAGATGGATTCAAGATGGACTTTTATTATACTGTAACGATGTTCACCCGTACTAAACACATTGTCAACGAAACAATCCGCTTTTTTTTATTTACTTTCGGAACATTCCGTAATTTCCTGTACTCTTGCTATGTTGCCCGTTTGACTTCGGCGGGTTGGGTTGCTCATTTTTTATTGCACTGCCCATCGGTCAAGAAGCATCTTGATTCTTTAAATGGGGATAAAGAAAGAGAGAAAAGTACCCTTTTTTCAAAATTGACAGTGAACTGGCTTTTGCCGTTTTTTGTCGGAACAACGAATAAAAGGGTTCTGGTAAGATTTTTAGATTTGCGTCCCGTTTTCAGCTGTGTGTTGAAGTGCGATTATTGTTTCGTCATGTCTCCGCTCCTCAAAGGGTACGTTCCCGCCGAGGAGTTAATCGAATGGATTGAGACCTGGTCGAAAAAAGTTGTCCCTCTTGAATTTATGGTAACCGGTGGTGAACCGCTGCTACACCCGGAACTGGTACGTATTCTTGATGCTGCCCGAAAAGCGTGGAAACATTCCCGGCTGGAATTGATTACCAATGGAATGTTGCTGACAAAATGCCAACCCGCAGTATTTGAGGCGATCCGCGCCAACCGCTTCGATGTTCTTGTTACGAAGCATTTCGATAACCCTGAATATAACGAAAAGTTTTGGGCAGGAATTGATGTACTGAAAAAAGAAAAGATTGCGTTTTCTATCCGCCGGTCTGATAAATACTGGTTCAAGGCGTATCAAAAAGATGAAAACGGTAAGCCGATTCCTTTTCACAGTAACGATCCTTGCAAATCACACAAGAACTGTTTCAATAAAATCAATGTGCTTGCCGACAATTCTTTGTGGTACTGCTGTCTTTTGCCGAATACAAGATTTCAAGACCGCGCCGGCATATTAGGAGACGGCTGGCAAGAGATACTAGACCATCGCCCCCTCACAAGCGAAAATTCACGAACGGAAATAATACGCTATCTCTACGGTGGTGTCCGCAAAGAATGTCATCTGTGTCCAGAACATTATGAATATATTGTCCCCTGTGAACTGGGAGCAGCCGATTCACCGCAAGCCAAGCGGAAACTTTGACATTTTGTTTTACCCAATACCATGCCGTACCATTGCCCAATTTGCAATTCAATCCGAACCCTGTTTCTTTTTGAAGGACACGACCAGATGTTCGGTTATCCGGGCAAGTTTCCGTTTTACCGCTGTAAAGATTGCGGGCATATTTTCCTCGCTGCTCATTTTACGCCGGAAATGTTGTCGGACTATTATACCAACTACTATCCGCGTTCCAACTTTGATATAGACAAATATACCCCTTATCCTGAAACGAAAGGTTTTTTCGCATGGCTGGACGGTGATGAGGGTTGGTGTCATCGGCACGTTCCGAAAAACGTCAAAGTCCTCGACATCGGCTGCGGTTCGTGCCGGTCACTCGGTTATCACAAAAACAGAGGCTGCGATGTATTCGGCTGCGATACCGATGAACACGCTCAACTTATTGCTGACCGATTTGGTTTCAACGTCAAAATCGGTCTCTTTGACCCTCGTGATTATGAGCCGGAAACGTTTGATTATGTTACGATGAATTATGTCATGGAACATTTAACTGAACCGGTTGAGACGATTGCCAAAGTTGCTTCACTGCTGAAATCGGGAACGGGGCGTTTTATTGCAACCATTCCCTGTCCGCAAAGTTTATCCCGTTACACGTTCGGCAAGCGTTGGATGCAATGGTGTATTCCGCAGCATTTTCAGATGTTTTCTCATAAATCTGTTTCATTGCTTGCCGAAAAAACGGGAATGATTGTCGAAACCTATAAATCGGCAACACCTTCCTATATGTTGCTGGTCAACTGGGCGTTTTGGTATTTGAATGTAAAGGAAGGTGAAACGAATCCGCTTTTTGTTTCCAATTTTGAAAAGTATCAGGACGAATCGTTTGACGATGAAGCGGCAAAACAATGGGATGTTTTTGTCTATCAATGTCTGCGAAAGAGCCGGCTTTTCGATATTTTTATGCGGGCGGCTGATTTTTTCGGTATCGGCGATTTGCGGCTTGTCGTGCTGCGAAAAAAATAACGACATTATTTGTGAATAATTGAAAATTGAGAATTGAGAATTGAAAATTAGAGAGTAGAGAATTGAAAATGGGCAACGATTCTCTACTCTTAATTTTCAATTGTCAATTTTCAATTATTTAGCCGGTTTGATAGGGGGTTCGTTGTTCGCGTTTTAGCATGTTGTTGGCTTCGGGGTCGCCGACGATTTCCTCTTTTACCGGATCCCACTGTAATTTCCGACCGCCGAGCCGGATTGAAATATTGGTCAGGTGGCAGGGTGTTACCGAACGATGTTCCAGTTCCGCCGGAGCCACTGTTGTTTCACGGCTGCGAACGCAATCGAAGAAATTCTTCATGTGATCATGGCTCGGTTTGACTTTCCAACCGTTTTCCGGCAACGGATTTTCTTTGAGTTCCTCGACCGGTTTGCCGAAAAGCCCGCCGCGATTCACAAACACCCGCCCCTGATCTCCAATAAACATGATCCCGTTCCGTTTATTGTCGTGAACCTCTTGCGGACAATCCTTGCCGAATAACCAATCAATTTGTTCTTTTGTCGTTTCGGACTGAGAGGTTGTATCGCCGAATTTGGGTTTTTCGGCTAAGGTGACATAGAAGAAGAGTTCCAGATCACGCGGATATTTCATGACGGAAAAGAACCGATCCGGCGTATTGAAACAATCCGGTTTGCCCTCATTCGGAAAAAGACCGCGTGCTTCAACCGTCAACGGTCCGGTCGTTTCAACATCCATGCCCCAGTGAGCAATATCAACATGGTGATTGCCCCAATCAGTGATGATACCGCCGGCGTATTCGTACCACCACCGGAAAATCCGATGAG
>JAISQH010000059.1 GCA_031274385.1 Planctomycetaceae bacterium
CCACGAAAAGCACGAAAAAACACGAAATATTTTTGTTCTCATTTTTCATTATAAACGATTGACAACCTATTAGTATTTTTCGTGATATTTCGTGTTTTTCGTGGTAGAATCCCACAAATAGATAACTTGATGCGAAAAAGGTATTTGTCTGATTCTTTGCGTCTTTGCGCGCAAAATAAAATAGACAGTTACGGAACAAGGACAATGATTAATATTATTTATGGTACGAATATATTGGAAATGACTTACGAATTGCTTTGTAAGTTACCGGTTGAGAAGCGGTTGCGTTGTGACATGAAAGTTGTCATCAAGCCGAATCTTGTTGTTGCCAAACCCGCTGACGAAGGCGCAACAACTCATCCCGAAATTGTTGAAGGAATCATTCGGTTTCTAAAAGACTTCGGTATTGCAAAACCGGCTATTGCTGAAGGTTCGTGGCTTGGCGAGAAGACAGACCGTGCGTTTTTACGTTGCGGATATGAAACATTGGCAAAACGGTACGGTTTGCAACTTATTGACACGAAAAAAGATAACGTTGTCAAAAAAACCGCAAGCGGATTAACACTCGGAATTTGCGCAACTTTTTTTGAATCCGATTTCCTGATCAATGTACCGGTTTTGAAAGGACATTGTCAAACAACGATGACATGTTGTCTCAAAAATCTGAAAGGTTGCATTCCTGACAGCGAGAAACGGCATTATCACAATATTGGTCTGCACCAACCCATTGCCGCACTTAATACCATTTTGAAACCGGATTTGCATGTTATTGACGGGATTTGTGGTGATCCGGTTTTTGAAGAAGGCGGTAATCCTGTTCCATCAAACCGTATCTTGATTGGTACTGATCCGGTGTTGCTTGATTCTTATTGTGCAACATTGCTCGGTTATCTGCCGGAGGAAATTGATTATATTCGCTACGCAAAAGAATACGGTGTCGGCAGTCTTGTCAATAAAGGCACGAAAATTAACGAGTTTCAGACTGAGAACCGCCCTAAAAATACAGTACAGAATCAATGTTATCTTGTACGAGAACTTGCTCCATTGATTGATGACCGAAACGCTTGTTCCGCGTGTTATGCCGCGTTGATTTTGGCACTCAATAAATCAGGAATCAGAAAGTTCAATAATAAAATTACAGAAAAGATTAAGATTGGTCAAGGTTTTCGCGGCGAACAATTGACCGGAATCGGAGTTGGTAACTGTACACAAGGTTGTAAATACTCTATTCCCGGCTGCCCGCCTTCCGCCGTCAATATCATTCAGGCATTAAAATAACAAAAATATTACAAGAAAGACGCGGCAAAATTATTGTATCCGTCTATTTTCATTTGTGTACAAGACGTATGAATCAAAAAAAATCAAAAAAAATCAAAAAAAACCAAACGAACATTTTTTTTCATATCTTTGCAGCTTGTTGAATTTGAGAAAATAAGTTTTCTGTTTAGTTTTGGGGATACGGAACGGGTGTTTCTGAGGGAAGCGGTTTCGATTGAGTGGAGGCATTCGGGATTTCGGGATCATTTTTTCGTTGTTGCAGGTAACGATAAATTTCGATTTGGGCTTGAATTTTTTTGTTTCCTTTTTTAACGGTGATTCGTTCGTTGGGTTGTTCAAGACTGATGAGCCGGGCTTTGACATTGTCCTGCAGTTGAATTTGTAATATGTCCCAAAGTTGTTTTTGAATCGCCGGATCACGGACAGGAGTGACCACTTCGAAACGATGGTCGAGATTTCGTTCCATCCAATCAGCCGAACCGATAAAATATTCCGGTTTGTCATCGTTACAAAAAACAAGTACCCGCGAGTGTTCCAAAAACCGGTCAACAATCCGAACCGCCCGAATCTGTTCACTCACACCAGGTACGCCGGGAACCAATGTACAAATTCCCCGAATAATCATGTCAATTTTCACTCCCGCCTCACTCGCTTCGTAAAGCCGATTGACAATCCGTTTATCAACCAGATTGTTCATCTTAACAATCATCCACGCCGGTTTGCCTTTCCGTGCGTTTTTAATCTCACGGTCAATTTGTTTCAAGAAAAATTTGCGCGTTCCAAACGGCGAAACAATAATGTGTTTGAAATCAGGAAGTTGGTATTTTTGGTCATCCAGTAAATGAAACACTTTATTGACTTCCGAAGTAATCTCCTTGTCCGCTGTTAAAAGATGTTCGTCACAATAAATCCGGGTTGTATTTTCGTTCGGGTTTCCTGATCCGATGGCAGTGTAATAAACATTGACGTTAAACTCCTTGCGGCGGATCAAGAGGATTTTGCAATGAACTTTCATGCCGGGAATACTCGGCAAAACACGGATTCCCTCATCCTGCATTCGGGCAGCCCAAGAGATGTTGGCGGCTTCGTCAAACCGGGCTTGGAACTCGACAAAGACGATCACTTCCTTGCCGTTTCGCGCCGCATTGATGAGCGCGTTGACAACCGCCGAATGTTTTGCCGCACGATAAATCGTCATCTTGATCGTCCGAACCGCCGGATCAATCGACGCTTCCCGAAGCAATTCAATCATGTACCGAAACGGTTGGTACGGATAATGCAGCATGACATCCTTTTTCCGAATCACATCCAGCATGGAAACGCCCGGCGGAAAATCAGGAACATCAATCTGCGGCATCGAATCATATTGCATTTTTTTCGTACCAAGAATTCGGGGAAAGTGCATGAAATCCTTTGAATTGTGGTATCGACCGCCTTTTTCAAGCGAATCACGTTTCTTAATACCCAATTTCTTGAGAATACTCGTCAGAACTTTTCGCGGCAACTCCTCATCATAAACAAACCGAACCGTGTCGCCATATTTTCGTTGCTTAATTCCGTCGCGGACGGCTTCAAGAAAACTTTTCGAAACATCATTGTCAAGATCAAACTCCGCATCCCGCGTGAACTTGATCGTGTACGCTTTGAAACGAATAAAACCAAAAACCGAAAAAATATCAGCAAGACAATATCGTATCACATCATCCAGAAACATCACATATTGCTTTTTGTCCGAACCCGTCGGCAAAACAAGAAATCGGGAAACATGATCCGTCGGAATTTCAATCAATGCCAAATTCTCAGCAGTCGGATTGTCCTTGTGCGTCAGATCAATCACAAGATAAATCGAATTATCGTGCAAATTCGAGAAATTCCGAAACCGATCCAGCATAATCGGAAACAGAAATTGCCGGACGGTTTCCTTGAAATATTGCCGGACAAACTGACCTTGTTCTTCGGTCAATTCGGTTTCGTCAATAAAAAAAATATTTTCCTTCGCCAGTTCGCGGCTGATTTTTTCGTAAATATCATCGGCTTTGTGCCGCTGAACAACAACTCGTTTGTGAATTTCCTTGAGAACTTTTGCCGGATCAAAATCGAGATCGACCACATCTTCCCGAAGATTGACAAGCCGCTTGAGCAATGCCACACGAACCCGATAAAATTCGTCCATATTATTGGAAAAAATACCGAGAAAATTAAGACGTTCGAGGAGCGGCACCGCCGGATCGTCCGCTTCGAGAAGAACCCGCTCATTGAAATTGAGCCAACTCAATTCCCGATTCTGATACAATGTCGGTTTGGAAGACAATTTTTTCGACGAATTTTTCGGTAAATCTTTTGACAATTTTTTGATAATTTTTTGATAAATTCTGTTGTAACTGTTTATTTTAATATGTTATCTTTTGTAATCATGATTGAAGATTTTTCTTAAAAACCTTATTTTCCAAAGTGTCCTTAGTAGCAACTGCAATTCCCAAACCGTTCTCTTATTTTCCCTTTTGAAAAGGGGAATAAGGGAAAATAAGAGTGTGAGGTCGGGACGCATTTGTGTGAAGTGAAGTTGTATTTGTGTGGGGTGAAGTTGCGAGTGTGTGCGTTGCTTTAAGTCGATATTAGACTTTTGTTTTCTTAAATTCTAATTTCTGAATCATTTTGTATTCGTTGCTCTCTTGTCCCAATGCTCCTCTGACGTATTTATGTTCGTTGGCGGGATCGGTGTTGGGGTCATTTGAATTGGTTGTTGTTTTTTTGGGAACGGCGCGAGAGCCGTGAATTCGGCGGACGAGTTCTTTGAGCGCGGTTTCGTTCAAATCGAGCGTTTCGGCAACTCTCAAAACCCGCCTAACCAACTTATCCAACGGCTCAAATGCGGCGGTTCTTTCGCCGATAGCGTTGAGGTAATCGGGTTTGTGGTTATCGACTTCGGCGAGTGACGCGACGGCATTGTTCTCCAACATCTGCAATTCGTTGAGTGT
>JAISQH010000063.1 GCA_031274385.1 Planctomycetaceae bacterium
ATCGGATTCAAAGACGAGGAGGCAGTGCCGGTTGATGACATTATTGAGACATCAAATCACTTTGTCGCTTTTGATTATTTGCTTGATACGATTGATGCGCCCTTTTCCAATGAAATAATAAAAGCGTTTCACCGTATTTTGAAAACGGCGACTTCCGATGCTGCAAAAGAGTGGTTTCGGGTTGGCGAATGGAAGAAACTGCCAAACGAAGTGGGCGGTACAAAAACGACGTTGCCTCAAAATGTGGAAACCGATATAAACAAACTCAATAAATGGTATCATTCCTTGTCTGAAATTGCACTTGAAAATATTGTGGAATATCATTATCGTTTTGAGAAAATCCACCCGTTTCAAGACGGGAACGGCAGAGTTGGTCGGTTATTGATGTTTCGCGAGTGCCTGAAAAACAACATTGTTCCATTTATAATCAACGAACAGCACCAACAGTTTTATTATCGCGGACTAAAAGAATTTGCTTCTGTTCGCGGTTATTTGCTTGATACCTGTCTTTCGGCACAGGATACTTATAAGGAGTGGATCAGGTATTTTTATGAGGGATTAGAAAAATAATTCCGCCTGTTCACTTTGTGGAACTTAAAATGAACAAGAACTTTTTTTACAGAAAAAACGAAGGTAAAGCAAACCTACTACCAAGTTTTCTCCAATCATATCCGATGCAAAACCAAAACGATTCAACACCTTCCTGTTGTTGCCGAGTTCGTCCGGCGGAACCGAAAAAAAATAACGGCGACTATTCTCACCGTCCTTTGTATGAAGCGGTCGAACCTTATTTGATTGCGATTTCCGGTTTGTCGCTTGTTGTCAGTTTTTTTCATTTATTCCATGCGCCGTTTGACATGGCGTGGATTGCCATTTTGCTTTCCGGGACGCCGATTTTTTACGAAGCGGCGGAGACGTTGTGGAAACGCCGGATTTCTGTTGAAGTTCTTATTTCGACGGCAATTCTTGCAACAATAGTTGCCGACAGTTTTTTTCCGTCGGAAAAAGGTCATCATTCGTACCTTTTTGCCGGTGGTGAAGTGGCGTTTATTATGGCGCTTGGTCATTGGCTTGAAGAGTGGACGGTGTCTCGTGCCCGTGCCGGTATTGAGAATCTTGTTCGTTTGACGCCGCAGACTGCCCGAAAGTTGGACGGCAACACGGAATCAGTTGTTCCGGCAAGCGAGGTTCGGTGTAACGATTTGCTTCGGGTCTTGCCCGGTGACACGGTTCCGGTTGACGGCGAAATCGTATCGGGCAATACGTCGGTTGATCAATCGTTGCTGACGGGCGAATCATTGCCGGTGGATCGATTTGAAGGCGATTCCGTTTTCGGCGGAACCCTGAACCGTTTTGGTTCTTTCACGATGCGGGCAACACGGGTTGGCGAGGATTCGTCGCTTGCCCGAATGATTCAACTTGTCCGAAACGCCGAGCAAAAGAAAGCCCCGATGGAACGTATTGCCGACCGATGGGCGACTTTTCTAGTTCCGATTGCGTTGTTGACGGCGGTGGTGGTGGGTGTTGTTACTTATCTTTTATTGGGGCAAGCCGAAGAATCATTCCGGCGGGCAGTTACCATTCTGGTTGTTTTTTGTCCATGTTCGTTGGTTTTGGCAACTCCGACGGCGATTATTGCCGCGATTGGCAACGCATCACGTCACGGCATTTTGATTCGTTCCGGCGAGGCGTTGGAGCAACTTGGCGTAATCAACCTGTTGGCGTTTGATAAAACCGGCACGCTGACTCGCGGTCAATTGCGTATCACAACGATTCAATCCTTTAGCAGTGGATACGATACCAACGGCTTATTGGCTTTGGCGGCTTCTGTTGAAACATTGTCGGAACATCCATTGGCGTCTTGTATTGTCAGTGCTGCGGACGCCAAACATCTTGAATTGGAACAGACTTCTGAGTTTGAAATGTTTCGCGGTGAAGGAATTGCGGTGTGTTTGGCAGACGCAACCGAAGGCGAACAGATTCTTGTCGGCAATGACCGGATTTTGAAGCGTTACGCTCTTGAACTGTCTGATTTTCAAAAAACGCAGGCGGAAGAGCGTTTTAAGTTGGGAGAAACGGTTGTTTGGGTTGCTTCTCAAAACCGTCGCAATTCTCAGGGAACGATCATTGGTTTTCTGGCGTTGGCTGACACGATTCGTGATACGTCGAAAAAAGCGGTCGAGCAAATCCGCAATAACGGAGTTGAGGTCATGCTTCTGACCGGCGACAATGACAGGGCGGCTCAATGTATCGGGGAATTGTCCGGCATTGAGAATATCCGATCTAATTTATTGCCGGACGGCAAGGTTGCGGTGATTGAGGAGTTGCAACATCACGGTTCATCTGTTGGCATGGTTGGTGACGGCTTGAACGATGCTCCGGCTTTGAAGACCGCGAATGTCGGAATTGCGATGGGTCAGGTTGGCAGCGATTTAACGGTGGAGGCGGCTGACATTGTGTTGATTGGCGATGACATTTCGCGCTTACCGTTTTTGGTGCGTCTGGCTCGAAAGACAAAACGGACAATTTTTACCAATATCGGTTTGTCAATGACGATTAACGCTGTTGCCATCCTACTGGCTTCGGGCGGAATGATGGGACCTATTGTTGGAGCCTTGGTGCACAACGCCGGTTCTTTTTTAGTTGTTCTAAACGCCTCGCTTCTCCTGAATATTCGACGCGAAACAACTTCACGTTTTGCCAAAAAAGGATTAGAGAATGAGACATAGTGAACGAGATACAGAGGGATATTTTTCCGAGACGTTGTCTGGTTTTCCATTGGGGTTGGATTCTATTCCGGCGGGGTTTCCGTCTCCTGTTGACAATACTGATACAGAACGGCTTGATCTGACCGCTCATCTGATCCGGCATCCCGAAGCCACTTTTTTTCTGCGGGTGAACGGTCATTCCATGATAGGAGCCGGAATTTTTGATGGTGATTTAATTATTGTTGACCGCAGTCTGACGCCGTTATCCGGTGATATTGTGGTAGCGGTTTTGGATGGCGAATTCACAATCAAACGGCTTTGGGTCAAAGGCAATCAAATCGAGTTGAAACCGGAAAATCCCAAGTTCAAAACAATACGTGTTGCCGATGAATCACAACTTGAAGTTTGGGGAGTTGTCACCGCTGCCGTTAAGTCGTTTCGATAAGAATCGTTCCTATACTCTATCCTGTCATAAAATGGTAACTGTCTATTTTAATACGTTGTCATTTATAACAATTATTAAGGATTTTCTCAAAACTCTTCTTTTCCAATATTTTCCAAAGAGCCCTTAGTAGCAACTGCAATTCCCAAACCGTTCCCTTATTTTCCCTTTTGAAAAGGGGAATAAGGGAAAATAAGAGTGTGAGGTCGGGACGCATTTGTGTGAAGTGAAGTTGCATTTGTGTCTGGTGAAGTTGCATTTGTGTGAGATGAAGTTGTATTTGTGTGAGGTGAAGTTGCATTTGTGTGAGGTGAAGTTGCATTTGTGTGAGGTGAAGTTGCGAGTGTGTGCGGTGAAGTTGCATTTGTGTGAGGTGAAGTTGTATTTGTGTGAGGTGAAGTTGTATTTGTGTGAGGTGAAGTTGTATTTGTGTGAGGTGAAGTTGCATTTGTGTGGGGTGAAGTTGCATTTGTGTGAGGTGAAGTTGCGAGTGTGTGCGGTACTTTAAGTCGATATTAGACTTTTGTTTTCTTAAATTCTAATTTCTGAATCATTTTGTATTCGTTGCTGTCTTGTCCCAATGCTCCTCTGACGTATTTTTTTACGTCGTGGGCAACATCGACTAGTCCGGTTGTATCGGCGTAAAGGATTTGGTTCCGGTGGTTTCGGGCGGTTCCGAGCGGGTAGGATGCGATTTCGGCGGCTTGGTTTGTTGTAACCATCTTATTGTGAAAGAGTTCGAGGGCATTGCAAGTCAAATCTTGTTCGTATGGTGCGTACTTCGGTTCGGCACGGAGCAAGGCGATGATTTGTGCAAAATGTTCGATACGTTGTGTGAAAGACCGTTCGGAGACGGAGACGTATTTATGTTCGTTGGCGGGATCGGTGTTGGGGTCATTTGAGTTGGTTGTTGTTTTTTTGGGAACGGCGCGCGTGCCGTGAATTCGGCGGACGAGTTCTTTGAGTGCTTTGAGCGCGGTTTCGTTCAAATCGAGCGTTTCGGCAACTCTCAAAACCCGCGTAACCAACTTATCTAACGGCTCAAATGCGGCGGTTCTTTCGCCGATAGCGTTGAGGTAATCGGGTTTGTGGTTATCGACTTCGGCGAGTGACGCGACGGCATTGTTCTCCAACATCTGCAATTCGTTGAGTGT
>JAISQH010000499.1 GCA_031274385.1 Planctomycetaceae bacterium
AGTTTAGCCGGTGTTCGTGCCGTTTGGAGTGGTAAAAGTCCGTTTGGTGTTTGGGGCGCATTGGGTTCCAAAAGCGGCGGCGAAACAGCAAAACCATAAGGGAACTTCTAAAAATTGAGATTAACCACGAAACACACGGAATTTCACGAAAAATATACTTGTTGTAAATCGTTTGTAATAAAAAAGTGATAACAAAAATTCTTTTGTGTTTTTCGTGGTTAAAAAAGAGTTTTTAGAAGTTGTCTTAATTGTTTTTGTTTTGAACTATGAATGAAAACCACTTCGTAAAAAACTCCGAAGGAGTCTCATTGGGATAACTTCGTACAAGTTTACGCAGCACGGGATAAACGTTTGAATCGCCGACAATCCGGCGATAAAAAAATTCTCGAAAAAATTTCCAATATTAGTGTTGACATTAGATTTTGTTTCGTGTATCATGGCAAAATCTTGTTTGTTCAACATTTCACAAAAGAAAAATAAAGGAGAATTGCGATGAAAAATTCAATGTTAAAATGGGCAAGGACGGGGGGGGGGGGCTATCTATGGTGTATGTAGCAAAAAGATAAAAACGGCAAGCGGCGAGTTTTTGTTCTTGAAACCGCGTTCTGTCCGTTCTTCACCTCCTGCTAGTCACTTTCTGTTCGGCTTTACGTTAGTCGAACTTCTTGTGGTCATTGCGATTATCGGCGTGTTAATCGCACTCTTGTTACCTGCGGTTCAAGCGGCGCGGGAATCTGCACGGCGGATGACCTGTTCCAATCATCTCAAGCAATTCGGGATTGCGCTGCACAATTATCAGGATGCCTGTAAATCCCTGCCTTCGGGATGTTCGCGGCAGCCATTCCAGATCGCTTCCGGCGGAACCCATTGGACGGGCACACTCTGGTCGGCTCAATTCCGTCTGATGCCGTTTATGGAACTTCAACCGATTTATGATGGCGTTATTAATCATAAACCGGCATCGACACCTGCAAACGATTGGACACCTAGTCCCTGGTCTAACGATTTTACGACGGTACTCGGTCAAATCGCTGTTTACAAATGTCCAACCGATGCGGCTCCAAAATCAGCGGCAACCGAGCAAACTGGTTTCAATTACATGATCTGTCGGGGCGACGTACCGGGAAATTGTAATATTCGTTCAATTTTCCCGCAAAGTGTTAGTTACGACATCGGTTATGCAACGGATGGAACAAGTAATACGATTGCATTGGCAGAAGCCTGTGCTACCCAACCGAACATGTATAATCTTGTTAAAGGCGGTGTTGTTCGCGTTACAAATACGATTAACGGAACCACCAAACCGCTTGCTGATTGCGGTTCTATCCGGTCAAGCACCGACAAAACGATCTTCGATACCAGTCATGCGAATTATGACAGCGTTAAAGATAATCGTTCCAGAGGTTTTTGTGTTTTGGATGGTCGGTTTATGCGCGGTTCTTTTTGTACGATTCTTCCGCCCAATTCGCCTAATTGCGTTACAATGGGAACGAATAACGGTCACGAAAGTAATCCGGGAATTTATTCCGCTTCCAGTTATCATTCGGGAGGAATCAACATCTGTTTGTTAGACGGATCGGTTCGGTTTGTTTCAGAAACCATTGAATGTGGTAATCAAGACGCGACCTTCGACGGAACAGCCGCTATTCAAAGTCCTTACGGCGTTTGGGGTGCTTATGGTTCACCAAAAGGCGGCGAAAGTAAGTCATTCTGATTTTTGTCACAAACAGTTACAATCCCGTTTTGAAACGGAGTGTATTTCAAACGTTTATGTATTTTCTATTTTTACAACAAATAATACTTTTTCAATAAAGGAAGTGATGTTATGAAAACATATCAACACAATAATCGGCAACAGGCATTCACGCTTGTTGAACTTTTGGTTGTCATTGCGATTATCGGTGTCTTAATCGCATTGTTGTTACCAGCAGTACAGGCAGCACGAGAAGCCGCCCGAAGAATGACGTGCAGCGATCATCTTAAACAATTTTCGCTGGCGTTACACAACTATCACGATACCCAACAGTCGTTACCGGCAGCGGAAAGCCGCCAAAAATTTACAACATCAACAGGAGCAACTCATTGGGTTGATTCAATGTGGTCGGCACAATTTCGTATTATGCCGTTTATGGAACTTCAACCGCAGTACGACGGAGTGATCAGTTTTATTCCGCCTTCGACGATGACACTCAACGGTTGGACACCCGGTCCATGGTTAAGTGATTTTACGTCGGTACGTGGACAAATCGCTGTTTACAAATGTCCTTCCGATTCAGGAACGTATGCGCCAAGTGATCAGCAGTCCTATTGCAATTTTCAGATTTGCCGCGGCGATGTTCCCGGCAATCCGAATATCCGTTCATTATTTGCAAAGGATACCTATCACGGAATGGAATTTGCTTCGGATGGGACAAGTAATACGGTTGTGTTTTCGGAATCCGCTATTGTTCCTGATAATATTACAAATATTGTCAAAGGAGGAATTGTTAGGACAAGCGATACCATCGGCGGTTCCACAAAACCGCGTGATGATTGCGAGGCAATACGTTTATCAACAAACAAAAATATTTTCGATACCTCTCATGCCAAATACGTTGGAACCAAAGCCAATACGCATGGAAGAACCTTTATGGATGGTCGTCCCCAGCGTGTTTCTTTCAATTCAATTCTTCCACCCAATTCGGCAAGTTGTGTTACAGAAGGAACGAATAGCGGACACGAGAGTAATCCGGCGATTTATTCTGTTAACAGTTATCATTCCGGCGGAGTCAATATCGGACTCTTGGATGGTTCCGTTCGGTTTATTTCTGATACGATTAACTGCGGTGATCAAAACGCAACTTTTACCGGAACAAACGGAGGCGAAAGTCCTTACGGCGTTTGGGGAGCATTGGGAACTCCGAGCGGCGGTGAATCGACTTCTTTCTAAAAACGGTTATATCGCATTTTATGTACGCTGAAAGCGGTTAAAAATCAATATTTTTGTTTGAAAAAAAAGGCAACCATTTCGTGTTACAGTTTATTCATTGTACCTGAATTTTCGATTTTTTATTCAACATGTTCAATATGTAACCGTTCATGAATCGGAAATCGGATTATTCGAAATGGGATTTGCAGGATGATTTTGAAGAAGAATATCCTGTAAATCCCGTCAATTTTATCTCATTGTTTCAAATTGTCTTGTCTGCAAATTCCTGTCAAAGTTGTGAACAGTTACAGAATCTTTCTTTATAAAATCCGATCTAAAACGATTTTATCAAAAGTTATTGAAGGTTATTTTTTAAAATGGTTTTAGCGGGAGGTCGTTCGTTTTTGTCGAACCAACTTTGTAGCAATAATTGCCGGTCAGTGGGTTCGGCGGCGGGTTGATGATTGTTTTTGTCCGAGCCGTGTTCGACACTCCAGCCATCCCACTCTCGGAAAGCATGGTAAGACCAGTCCCAACCTTCCTCTTCAAAAATCTCAATGCAATCCTTCAAATACCGATAAGCACTACCGTTCGGCGCCCAACGGATCGCACTAAATTCACCAATATAAATCGCAACTCCATAATCTTTGGCAAACTCAATCGTCGGTCGTAACGCATAACGCAACGCCGTTTTGTCCCACTGTTTGCCGTTGATCTCACCGGGATAGTTCAAACCAATTGGTGTTTCATAAACGCCTTGATGCGTGAATTGGTGCGGAATATACATGTGAACACTGTACACAATGTTCGGAATTTCCTGCGGATCAAACTGTTCAAACCATTCGAGCGTTTCCGGTCCGCCCCAAGGAGCCGCCTCAATAACAATCGCTTTTTGAGAATCAATTTTTCGTACCGCTTTTGAAGTTTTCAACGCAAGTTCACGCCAATTCAAAACGCCTTGATTTTCAGGCATGTTTCCTTCAACCGGTTCATTGAGAAGGTCATAAGACCAAATCATTTCGGAATTTTTGTATCGTTTTGCCAAACGTTCCCAAACAGCAACAAAAGCATCCTGAAATTTTTGTTCCTGAAAAAGCCGCATGGCACTGCCTTCCGTTCTCGGCAACCGCCCGCCGGGCGGCGTGTGCAAATCAAGACAAACATAAACACCATATCGTTCACATTCCGGTAACATGGCATCAAGTTTTTGGCATTGTTCTTCGATCCAAGCGTCAAACTGCTCAACGGTTGCCGTATCGGCGGGACCGTTAGGAAAACCTGCCCAAGTCAATTGCCAACGAATAAGATTGGCTTTCCATTGACCACCCAAAATACGCATGTCTTCCGGTTTGAATTTTCCGTTCGAAATCATGGCTCCGCGAAGACGAGGAAAAGAATGTCCTTTGTAAATTGTTTTGTTTTCAGGTTCTTTGCGAATCGTGCGACGCTTGCCAATCACCGTCATCTCAATATCGTCCAAAAAAACTCGCCCTGTAGTATTTTCAAGTCCAAGAACGAGAGTTGCTGAGGTGGTGTTTTTCGGAACAACAACATCAAACCGAATCCTCTTCCAATCAAAAGTTCCGAAAAGGTTATTTTGTTGAAGCCAGCGTTTGCCTTCGGGCGTATCAAGAACCAGCATCACCTTAATTCCGTTCCAAGAATTCGGCGGCGCAGTAACACGATCCGCCTTGACTCTTGCCGTTATTTTGAGGCGTGTATCGAG
>JAISQH010000292.1 GCA_031274385.1 Planctomycetaceae bacterium
AGTCAAATACGAATGGATTTTGGAATTGAAGTATTGTAAGGCAACCGCCACAGACGCAGAGATTGCCCAAAAACGTACAGAAGGATTAGAACAATTGAAACAATACGTTAATTCGTTTCAATTAAAAGATATTCCTAACTTAAAATCCGCATTGATTGTATTTACCGGAAAGGATGAATACGAAGTCATAGTAAATTAGTAACAATCGTTTGTGTAATAAATCGAAAAGTACCAAACGATTGATAAGTTATAAAAAATAAATTTGTGAGACAAATAAAATGAACAAACAAGAATATATCAAAGATCAGGTAACGGTTGTGATTCCTGTTTATAACGAGGAACGTTTTCTGCGGGAATGTCTTGAGTCTGTTGTACATCAAGTCGATCACGTTATTATTGGTGACAATGCCTCAACTGATGGTACTGAAGCGATCTGCCGTGAGTTTGCAGAAAAATATAACCATATAACCTATTTTCGGAATACTGAAAATCTGGGAGGAAGCCAAAATTTCATTCTTTGTGCAGAAAAGGTTGATACGGAATTTATTTTTCATCTTGGCGGTCATGATCTTGTTCCGCCGAATTATGTTGCAACGCTCAAGGAAACCTTGAAAATGAATTCTGATGCGGTTTGTGCTTATGCGGATGTTCAATTTATTGATTGTAACGGAAAATTGTTTTTCCGACAAGAATTTAATAATCCTCAAAGCCAATTTGAATGGGGAAAAATGATTGCACCGTATCTTGCAGAATCCCAACCTTTACTACGCGCAACAGAATATATATTACATGAAAGTCCTGCTTATATTATCTATGGTTTATACCACACCAAAGATATTATCCAGGAATGGACAACTTTTCGTCCCGTTACACTTTGTGATATAATCGTGCTCTTTAATGTTTTACTGAAAGGAAAATTTATCCATTCCTCCAACACTGAATTTCTGTTTCGTGATGTTCATCAAACATTTAGTACCAATCCTAACGAACATTTGACAAATGCTTATATGGTAAGAATTACCGGCAAAGATATAACTTACAATATAACTGCTGAATACCGGTATGGAGCCAAGATTCTTTTAGAGTGTTTTCGCAATGCAAAATCCGGCGACTTAACAACACAGGAAAGACGCCGACTTTACCGCAAATTGATTTTTTTCTGTGCAAAGAAATGGGGATATTACGGCAATTTTGAAATTAGTTTATATGTGAAACTATTAAAATTTTACCAAGTAATAATATTACGTTATCCGGTTTTTTATCCCATTGCAATAGTGTACAGGTTTGTCAAGTCAGCGTTGACTTCACGTAATAAAAAATAAAACGTAATACTGCTGCTGAAACAACAAAAGAATAATAAGATGAGTTTATCCAAGATTGTCAATGAAAATCTCATTGTTACTGACATGGTACCACAGATCAGTATCATTATTCCCGTATACAATGTTGAGCCGTATTTACGTGAATGTCTTGACTCTGTTGTCAATCAAACAATGCGTGAAATACAGATCATTTGTGTTAACGATGGTTCGACTGACGGCTCATTTGCGATTCTTGAAGCGTATGCTGCCTGTGATTCAAGGATTGAAATCATTAACAAACCCAACGGTGGCTTGTCGGCGGCGAGAAACGTTGCGTATCCTTATGTGAAAGGAGAATATACACTTTTTGTTGATTCCGATGATTGGATTCATCGGCAACTTTGTGAAAAAGTTTGGAAAAAAGCGCATGAATCTTGTGCTGAACTCGTTCTGTTTTCGCATGTTCGGGTTGGAACGCAACCGATTTCCAATGGGTTCTCAGAAATCATTCCAGATGACAAAGTCAGCTGTGACGAAAAAAAGACCATTCTTCATTACCCAATGGCTTGGGCAAAACTTTGGAAAACAGATTTCCTTCTAAATAAACAGATTTTCTTTCCGGAAGGGCTTTATTTTGAAGACAATCTTACTCATTGGCAGGCTGTACTTCAAGCTGAAAAAATTTCTATTCTTCCCGAAGAATTGTACTACTACCGTCAACGTGAAAACTCTATTACACAGAGTTGTGGTCGTGAATATTTCGATTTATTTGAGATTCTTCAAAGAATAGAACAGTTTCTCAAAGAAAATGGTTATTACGATCAATTCAAGGAATATTTCATAATAATGGTGATCGGTTATTTACAGCATCATTATTTATGGATCAAAGACGAATTAAAACCAGAATTTTCTGAAAAACTGAAAAATTCACTAGGTGATGCGGAAATGGATTACCTGCGTAATGATTGTCATATAGACCCTTCCATTATCTACTTCTATTATCAAATCACGGGGAATCGGTATCTCTTTTTGAGATATGTAAAATGGCGCATTAGGAGTTTTTTCGGTTTATTCAAGCGTTGTATTATAAGACAAATTGTACGTAAAATAGATGACATTCTCAAACTGCAAAAAAATTGTAATGACATATATCTGTAATATTATTATGAATGAAGTGTCAATATAGGGCAATCTTAGGAAAATATCAGAAAAACTCTGTTTGTAACGTATTAATTCTTGTAAAACAAATGTCGCCAATAATTAGTATCATTATTCCTGTTTACAATGCCGTACCATATTTACGAGAGAGTCTCGACTCTGTTGCCAATCAGACAATGCGTGAGATACAGATTATTTGTATCAATGACGGCTCGACTGATGATTCTCCTGCAATTCTTGAAGAATATGCCAACCGCGATTCACGTTTTTTGATCGTGAATCAAAACAATGCCGGTGTCGCATCTGCGAGAAATGTAGGACTCTCTCTTGTTACAGGAAAGTATATTCTTTTTGTTGATTCGGATGATACAATTGATTCGAGCTTGTGTGAAAAAGTTTATAAAAAAGCGGAACAATCGAATGCGGATTTTGTACTGTTTTTTCACGATACCCCGAACGGTCATAACCATGTTTGTGATACTACAATTAATCCTGACGATAAAGTTGGCTGGCAAGAAAAAAAAGTATTGCTATCTTTTGGTACGATATGGGGAAAACTATGGCGAAACAATTTCCTGACGAAACACAATTTGAAATTTTATGAAAAACTTCGTTGTTTTGATGACGTAATGTTTTATTGGCAAGGGTTACTCTTAGCATTAAAAGTTGCCGTTCTTCCTGAAACTCTTTATCATTATTATGTACGTGAAAGTTCCTTAACGACATGGCATGGGAAACATTGTCTGGCAATTTTTGATGAGTTTACTGAATGTAAATTATTCTTGAAAAAAAACGGACTTTATCAGTCATACAAAGAATATTTTTTAAGAGTAAAAATAGATATGTTATTTTCTCTCTATCATAAAATTGAAAGAGAATTTGAAACGGAATTTTGTGAAAAAATAAAAAATTCATTAGATGAGGAAGAAAAAATTTATCTACGTAACGAACGTCATATAGATCATTCCGTTACCTACTTCTATTATTATTGTACGGGTGACTGGCTTATTTTTTTAATGTATTTGAGAAGACGTATTCGGGCATTTCTCGGTACATCCAAACGTAATGTTATCATATTCGTCGCTAATATTATAAAAAAATTTTCAAGACAGTCATCTTAAAAAAATGCAAACGTGTCAGGATAGAAAATAAACAGTAACAAAAGATTTAACAACCACCAGTAAATAAATCAGATTGACTATGAAATCGCGACTAATTTTTGACATAAGTCCACTTGGTTTTTCAAACGAAACGACTGGCATTCTACGTTTTACCATTGAGGTTTTACGGCGGCTTATTGAGAGAAATCTATTTGATGTTACACTGATTTGTTCCAACAATTTTGAGGAAACAGCACTGCGAAATTTTTATGAAAACGTTGATTTTTCAGTACAACAAAAGATTACATTTCAAAGTAAAGAGGTCGAGCATTTTGTTTTACCGTCGGTTTTACCCTCTAACAAACCATCGAATCCCTTGTTTGGGTACTTGGAGGGTTTGGTACGTACAGTTTTGCCTGACTCAGAAATGTTGGAGTCTATTATCGAAAAAGTGCGGGTAGTAAAGCGTAAGATCATTCCAGCAGATCAGTTAACGAACAAATATTCTACCAAACGCGAACGTTCCTCATTACTGGAACAATTGATTCGTAACTCTGATGTCTACTTTAGTCCATATAGTGCTGTCGTCCCGGAGATAGATGTCAATCCTCATATCAGGAAATTACAGGTTATTCATGATCTGGCTCTAATATTATTTCCGTACATGTTTCCTAAAAATTGGTCTATTGATATAATGGGTTGTAATCATATTAACTCGGAATTTTGTGTTTTGGTAAATTCACAATGTACAAAAAATGATCTGTTACGTTGTTTTTCGCATATCTCTGAAAGTCAGATAATTGTGATTCCGCTTGGAGCAGACGAATATTTTCATCCTTGTTCCGATAGAGTAAAAATTGAGTCAGTGTTAAAAAAATATGGTATATCGTACGATATTGATTATATTCTGTCTGTAGCAACACTGGAGATACGGAAAAACTTTGATCATCTGATTCGTTCTTTTGCTAAGTTAATCGAAGGTTACGATAACCAATTTCCAAATATAAAATTGATTTTGACAGGTAATAAAGGGTGGTTGGACAAAAAAATTCATACCGCTTATAAAAAACTGTCTCAAAAAATAAAAAAACGAATCATTTTTACCGGCTATGTTGATGATGCCGATCTTCCGTTTTTATACAATGGTGCAGTCTGTTTTTGTTACATGTCGCTTTATGAAGGTTTCGGTTTGCCGCCGCTTGAAGCGATGCAATCAGGAACACCGGTCATTACGTCAAACACTTCGTCCTTGCCGGAAGTTGTCGGAAATGCCGGAATCATGCTTGATCCGCACGATGTTGATGGACTTGCCAATGCTTTTTACCGCGTTTTGACTGACAATCAATTGCGCAACGAAATGATTCAAAAAGGATTGGAACAAGCAAAAAAATTCAGTTGGGATCGTTGCGTCGATTTGATTGTGGAAAAAATGATTCACTAATTCCTGTTGATTTTACGTTTTGAAAAATATAATCGAACAAAAATCAAACCGAATTTCACTTATCTGTTGGTACAATAGGCATCGCGCGGCACTCTACAGAGTGTATAATAAACTCACCGGGTAACGGTATATCAAAGTCAAAACAGCGTGTTCCTCTGAGAAAAAATTTACGTTGCTCTTCGGGAGTTTCCCCTCTCTGCTTTTTGGGTTTCCAATGATACTGAATATCTACAAGCGGCTCAAGAATTGGTAATGCCAAATCCATCGAATAATCTGACAAAATATTTTTTGTTACAATTGGTCTTGTTGTCTTTCTTGTTCGATAAAAATAAACCGGATAGATTTTTTGTGACTCAACTGCCTCAATTACGACTTTTGTAACAACAGTATGATTTTCCGGAACCGGGATATTGTCAATGTTAAGCATTACTGATTCCATTGAACACTTAAAACGTAATCCACCGGAGGCTGTATTTTTTATTACACTATTTCTATCAATATTGTACAAACGAACATCACTAGCTGTTGGCGGCTCAATCCGTTTTATCAATTTCAATTCATCAAAAACATACATCGGATCAGTAACACGTAAAACTCCAAGACGATTTTTGATTACTAGCTCCATCTCATTCAGTGACAATAATTTCTCTCCATTGCACTGTTTATTAACCAATGTTTCTGCCAAACGATAATTCCAAATATCGTCAACCATATTTTTTCGTACATAAAAAAAGTCATTTGATACTGACGCATTATACGATGCGATAATTCCAAAAGCCAAAACACCAATCATGGCATAACGTAATATTGAAACAGAATGTCTTGTAAAAATTATGTAAAGAAAAACTTGTGCAGGTATTGCAAATGAAACAAGACGCGGCGCACTAATATTCAAAAATCCTCCACCATTCCTTCCCCAGCCAATCGTACCGATCAACAATCCGGACACCAATAAAACCGACATAATCAAAAATGTTTCAAATCGCGATTTATAGTTGCAGTAAAAATCTTTAACAAGTAAAAATATACCGCTAACAAGTAAGAATAACATTAATAACGCGCAAGTTATTGTAATGATATTTATTTTGAACAAAGGTCCTATTAGAGCAGAGCAGTAGAGATAAAATGCTCCTGCCAGTGCTGCCAATATTCCTTGTGATTCTGGTCGCTCCGCCGGAATCTCATAACCAACAAAATAAAGAATCGACAATGTCAACGTAGCAATAATTCCGCAAAATAGTACGGCACTTTTGAATCGATCTTTGAAATCGGCGGATTTGAACAACTTGATTGCGGGAACAATTGAAACTAATGCAAGACAACTTCCCGTTACAACATGTCCGATTCCGCAAAGCGGCAACGCCATAATTGCCAACGCCAACGAACCAACTCTGATAAAACTCGGTTTATTTGACCACGTTACAAGAAGCGTACCCGCAATTAAAAGTAACGATGTCGGAATTGTGTTACAGCCGTTCCAACCACGACACCAGTTTTCATCACAAAGCGTTGGCGTAAGGAGGAGAAACGAAACAAAAAGATCACTCCAATCATGCCGTCCGCGAATACGTCTCAATCCCCAAAGACAAACCAATGTTGCTAAGAACATCCACAGCGTATTAGCGATACAAATATACGTTTCGCGAGCGTGAGTCGGAATGGCTACTGCCAGATACCATAAACGCGGCAACGGAAGCCGGTGTTCGGAATATTGTGACCAGAGCCATTCAAGTGTGATTGGTTCTTCGCCGACAACACGTGTAACATTGGCTCCGGCATCAAGAACAGGAATCGGAAAAGTGTGTTCGCGAATCCATTGCGCGCCTTCATAATAAAGGCAAAACGATATTGCCCAAACACAAATCGGTACAAGCATCGCCGCCCAATACCATCGCAAATATTCAGGTAACCATTGACGCAACTTAAATCGGCTCGTTCCCGCTGTGCGATCACGCCATGTTGTCGGCACTTCGTCAATTTGCTTGCCGTTGTTGTGCGCTTTGACGGTCAATTCCGTTGCGATTTCAAAACCCTTGTTACTCTCGATTTCAACTGACCGAATAAAATCTGCACGATAAGCGCGGAAATTATTTGTTACATCATGCGTATTCAAACCGGCAATCCAATACAACGACAAACTTGCCGCACGCGAAAGAAACCGTTTCAAAAATTGCCCGCCGATTTGTCTGCCGCCGCGAACATAACGCGAACCGGCAACAACAGACGCTCCATCACGGCATTTTTGAACCATTGCCGGAATGTCCGCCGGATCATCCGAACAATCCGCCATCACCGTTACAATAACATCCCCTTTTGCCGAATAAAAACCAACCTTCAAAGCATTGGCAACTCCGCCCGATTCGTTCTTAATCAAACGAAGTTGTTCCGGTTTTTCCTGCATTTGTTCGATGGCAACGAGCGTACTATCTTCGTCGAAATCGTACACAATTAAAATTTCGTGCGGCTCATTTTGGAGCGATTCCTCAATGCCGTGTAAAACTGTTGCAATATTTTCCGCTTCGTTATAAACCGGAATAATAATACTGATTCGTGAAGTCATTATTAAATTTCTCCTTTCTTAATTGCGTCCTGAATCCAAGGAATGACCTCATCAAGCATTGATTCAAGACTGGTTGTTGCTTCGTAGCCGAGTTTGTTTTTTGCTTTTGTTACATCCGGCGATCTGAATTGAACATCGTATTTGTAAGGCGGATCGGAAACTGTACGCAAAGGAACATTTTGTCCTTTCATTTTTTTCCAAATCACTTCGGCAAGATGTAACACCGACGTTTCTTCGGATGTTGAGATATTAAAATCATCATTGAGAGCGGCAGGATGTTCCATGCAAACACGAATCCCCTCCGCTAAATCACCGCCGTAAGTGTAATGCCGGACTTGTTGCCCATTGCCCAAAATGTGTAACGGGTCTTGACCCTTGAGAACTTTTTGTACGAGATCAGGGACAACATGACTCATCGCAAGTTGAATATCACCCGAAAGAATTTCTTTTGCGTTGCGCGCCCGCTTTTCACCAATACCGACACAATTAAACGGACGAACAATCGTGAACGGAAGACCATATTGTTCCCATGCACCGCGAGCGAATATTTCGCACGATAATTTTTGAAATCCGTACGTCGAATTGGGCGGCGGGCAATCGGCAAGATGCGATTCTTGTGTCGGAAATTGAGTTGCGTTTTCAAATACCATGCTCGACGAAAGAACAACAATCTTTTTGCAATCACCGCGTTGAAACGATTCGATGGCTGTGTCAAATGTTGCTGCAATAATTCGTTCATTTTCCGCGAGAAGATCATAAGCGTACTCATGAAAATAACTGATGCCGCCAATCCGCGCCGCTATCGCCACAATCTGTTCACAACCTTCCGCAAGACTTCGCATCAATGACAAATCCTTGACATCACCCTCAACAAATTGGTAACGCGGATGATCCTGATAACTCTTGCAAACAACTCCGTACTTTGAATAGTTATCAATCCCGACAACATGATAACCCCGCTCAAGTAATTCCTGAACAAGATAACCCGCAATAAAACCCGCCGAACCCGTTACAAGTATTTTTGACATAGACATAATACAATTATTGGATTATCGCGCACAAACGGCAAAATAATCTCATTAAAATTTGATAAAAAAATTCAATTAAGTACAAAAAAATCACTCTGTGCTGTTACGTTTTTGTTCGCCAGTTAAAATATTCCAAATATCGACAACTTCTTTTTCGTTCGGAATTGTTAGTGTTCGGTAACAAGAGTGTGGTGCGCCGATAAAGATAATATCGGCGTTGGCGATTGCCTCTGATTCTTGGACGAGTTCGGGATCGTCGCGTACAAAAGGATCGGAACAAAGGACTTTTTTTGATTTTATTTGGAGTAGTTTTTTTAATTTGTACGATAAACTGTCGCGTCTGTCGTCGCTGTTTCCTTTGAATGCCATGCCGAGAATGGCGGTTGTCAAATGATGTAACGGTTGCTTGATACGTTGTTCCAACATGGCGATTAAATGGTACGGTAATCCTTCATTGACAAGCATTCCGGCGTGACCGAGATGAAAAGTGTTACGACTATACGCGGCGAGTTGCATGGTGTCTTTGACCAGACACGGACCAGCGGCAAAACCGGGACCCGGCACGCCAGCCATGCGAGGATAGTTGTGTTGGCAAGCATTCAAAATGCGCGAAAAATCGAGTCCGTTTTCAGTTGCCAACATGTAGAATTGGTTGACGATTGCAAATTGCAGGTAACGCCATGAGTTGGTGATTAACTTGGCAAACTCCGCTTCTTCCGGCTCCATCTCAATCAACTCCGGCGCAAAACGGCTAAAGAGTGATTTTGCTTGTTCCAATGCGAACGGCGAAGTGCCGCTCACGATTTGCGGAAGTGTACGAAATTCGCGAAGACTGAAACCTTGCGCAACTCGCTCTGGACAAAATGCAAGCGGCAAATCAATTCCGGCATCTTTGAGCCATCTGTTCAAAAATGCCGTCAGACCGGGAAAAAGTGTACTCCGCAAAATCATCACTTGTCCCGCACGAAAATAAGGACGAATCTCATCAAGAGCATGAATAACGGACGAAAATTGCGGATTCAAATGTTCATCAACAGGCGTTCCGATAATTAAGATAAGTTTTTGACATTGTGCAAGAATATCAGGCGCGTCACTAAGAATCAACCGCCCGTTTTGGAGAACCTTTGGCAAAATAGAATCGGCACCTTCTTCGTCAAAAGGCATTATGCCGGAACGAATTTTTGTAATCCGATCTTTATTTGTGTCATAAATCGCGGTTGAAATATCTGCGTCAGCAAATAAAAGCGCAAGCGGCAAACCAATCCGCCCGCCACCGCCAATCAGACCAACCTCATAACTGAATAGCCTATCCCCCCCCCCCCCTCTCGTTTGTCACGTCCTGTCCAATTTAACATCAAATTTTCGGACGTTTTAGGTTTGGGATTTTTTTTGTTCTGTTTTTGTTGATGATTTTTCATTTTTGTTTTTTTTAAGGTGTGCGCGCAAATGAAAATAGATCGTTACCAAAAAATTATTCGCGAATCTGACCGTTGCCATAGACAACATATTTGTACGTTGTCAGTTCTTTGATGCCGCAGGGACCTCGGGCATGGAATTTATCGGTACTGATTCCGATCTCGGCTCCCAATCCGAATTGACCGCCATCGTTGAATCGGGTACTCGTGTTGACCATGACTGCGGAACTGTCAATTTGCGTTGTGAAAATTCGCGCCGAATTCAAGTCCTTTGTAATAATCGTTTCAGTATGACCGTCACTGTAACGGTTAATATGTTCAACCGCTTCTTCTAACGTTTCAACAATTTTAACGGAAATCACCGCGTCATGAAATTCTGTTTTGAAATCGGTTTCTGTTGCATGAATCGCTTCGGGAATCCGTGAGCAGGTTTTCGGACAGCCGCGCAGTTCGATTTTGTGCGATAATAACGCCTGAGCCAAACGCGGCAGCAACGAATCGGCAACCGCTTGATGAACTACCAACGACTCCGCCGCATTGCAAACACCCATTCGCTGACACTTCGAATTGATAAGCACTTTTTCCGCAATATCAGGATCGGCAAATTGATCAATATAAACATGGCAATTGCCCGCAAAATGTTTGATTACCGGCATGGCGGCTTCGGCGGAAACACGCCGGATAAGACTTTCGCCGCCGCGCGGAATCGTTACAGTAATCTTGTCCGGCATTTTCAGAAATTCGCCCACCGCATCGCGGTCAGTAGTTTGAACGAGTTGCACCGCGTCTTTCGGCAATCCGGTCGCCGCCGCCGACTGTGACAAAATCTCCGCCAAAATCATGTTGGAATAAATCGCCTCTTTACCGCCACGCAAAATCACCGCGTTGCCGCTCTTAATGCAAATCGCCGCCGCATCTGTTGTCACATTCGGTCGCGATTCGTAAATGAAAAAAACAACCCCAAGCGGAACTCGGACTTTTTGAACTTCAATACCGTTCGGTCGAATTGTTGATTCAATAATACTTCCAATCGGATCAGGAAACATCGCAATTTCTTTGAGCGCGGTTACCATTTCGCCAAGCCGTTTCGGATTCAGCAAAAGCCGATCCGTCTCTGCCGCCGTCAAACCAAAACCGGGCGCCGCCGCAATATCTTTTTGATTTTCGGACAAAATGTCTTCGGTTTTTTCTTCAATCAATCGGGCGGTACATTCCAGCCAAGCGTTTTTTTGCGCCCCGCTGACAACTGGCATCCGAAGCGAAGCGGCTTTAGCACGAACCGCCATATCGAAACAATATTCTGAAATGTTCATAGTTATAGTTAATGGTTAATGGTTAATGGTTGCCGTTTAAGGGCAAAGTAAAATAGAACGGTTTATTTTGTTTCTTTAACGTTTACACGCAAAGACACAAAAAGGAAACGGAATGAGTGGATTCGTAATTCAGGAGAAAATTATACCGAATTTAGGGTAAAAAAGAATCGTCTCCACCCAAACAACTGTAGGGGCGGGTTTTTTACAGGAGAAAAAAATTAAAGAAGGTTGAAACGGAACGGTTGGAAAAACTTTGG
>JAISQH010000359.1 GCA_031274385.1 Planctomycetaceae bacterium
GAGGAATTTCCCGATTATGATCCGTTGCTTCGCGGAGCCGTTTCCATCGGGCGGCGGCTGCAAGACCCGCTCAATGAATTAGTGAAAATTGACCCCGCCAATCTTGGTGTCGGAATGTATCAGCATGATCTGAAAAACAAGCATCTTAGAAACACGCTTACGGAAGTGGTCGAATCCTGTGTTAATTTTGCCGGAGTCGATCTTAATACGGCAACACCTGCTATTTTGCGTTATGTTGCCGGTTTGAACCAGATGACCGCCAAGCGGATTCACGAATACCGTTTGGCGCACGGTCCCTACCGAAGCCGTGAAGAAATTAAAAAAGTTTCCGGTTTGGGCGAGGTTGCTTTTACACACGCCGCAGGATTTCTCAAAATTCATGACGGAACAAATCCGTTGGACGCTACCTGGATTCATCCTGAAAGTTACGATTTGACCGCCAAAATTCTTGAGAAACTCGGTTTTTCCGTCAGTGATTTGAAGAGCAATGAAAAAGTTAAGGAGATTGCAGCCAAAATTGCGGAGGAAAAGATCGGTGAATTAGCGTCCCGATTGGCTGCGGAGTTGGGAGTCGGGCTTTTCACCATGCGCGACACACTCGAAAATCTTGCCCGACCCGGACGCGACCCGCGTGAATCGTTGCCGCCGCCTATTTTCAAAAAAGGGATTCTCCATGCGGAAGATCTGAAACCGGGAATGGAACTGACCGGAACGGTTTTGAATGTTGTTGATTTCGGAGCGTTTGTTGATATTGGTTTACACGATTCCGGTTTGATCCATATCAGCCAAATGGCGGATCGGTTTATCCGTGATGCTCATGAAAAGGTTGCGGTTGGAGATATTGTTCGGGTTTGGGTGGTTGACGCCGATACCAAACGAAAACGAATTTCATTATCGATGCTTCCGCCCGGCACGGAAAAACAACCGCGACCGGAAAATTCGCCGTATCAGGAACGTCAAAATCATCAGGACTTTCATCGAAAAGAGCCGCGCGAACAGCATCAACCTTCGGCGGAAGGAAGACCGACTCAACAACCGTCAACAGAACACGGAGAACGTTCTCGGCAAGAAAATCGCCGTCCGCCAAGACCGAAGCCGCAAGGTGAAACGTCCAAAAATCGTAACGGCGAACAACAAAATCGTAGCAGCGATCAACCGCCGCGACTGGATGGTCATCGTCAGACCGGCAGGGACAACCGAAATAACAGAGACAATAGGAACAACCGTGATCACCGCGACAATCGAGACCGGCGTGACCGTAACAATCAGGAACGTTCAAAAACATTCGTTGCCCCGCCTAAAACGAAAGAACTCAAACCGATTTCCGAAAAGATGAAACAAGGTAAAGAAGCACTCCGAAGTTTTGGAGATTTGGCACAATTTCTTGGTCGTGTTCAGGTTACTAATCCGGCGGAGGAAAAGAAACGGAAAAAAGAAGAAGAAAAGAAAAAAGATTAACCCAAAAGAATAAGGATACTTTTTTCGTAACTGTCTATTTTCATTTACTCGCAAAGACGCAAAGAATCAAACGAGCCTTTTTATCGTATTCGGTTATCAATTTCATTGTGACGATTTTTCGTTTTAGAGAACTTCTAAAAAGGTGGATTCTACCACGAAAAACACGAAATTTCACGAAAAATTCAATTGATATTTTTGTAATATGAAGTTATAGAAAACTTCCTTGAGTAAAATAATGAATACCATCAAAAAAAGAACAAGTTAAAACTAACCTTGAATTTCTTTGCGTCTTTGCGCGCTATCCTTAAAACAAAAGAGACAGTTACGAATTTCTTTGCGTTTTTGCGCGCAATAAAATTTCACAAAACGGAACGGATTTTGAAAGAGGATGTTTTTTAGTCAATCAATTACTAAACGAACACCGAAAAACTGTTTCGAGAAGTTGAACTCAACGGCATTGAACTTTGTGCCTGATAAGAAGAACTTTGCCGAGTCGATTGGGCAACTCCGGTTGCCGAAGATGATTTTGTTGCTTGTTGTGAAGAATCTGAAACTTCCTTTTCGTTGCTGCCGTTCAAAGCCGGATTATTTGCGGAATCATTTACTGAATCATTTGCCGACTCTTTTACTGAATCATTTACTAAATTGTTTTGTTGAGACAATTCAGCACGGGCTTGGGCTTCTTTTTGGTGTGCGGCTGCGGCAACTTTCTGATCCTGACCGGAAGGCTGTGCCGGTGCAAGTGCTGCGGCGGCAACTGTTTGCATTTTCCGAATGGTTGCTGCCGGATCACCGCTGACTTCGCTCGTATCAATTCCGACTTCACCGCCAACCGCATACGATTTGCCATCAGGACCGGTTTGATAAGTATAAGTCGGACCGCCGGTTACATAACGACCGCCTGCGGTAACATGAGCGGCTTCATGGGTTCGGACTTCCTGATCACGTGCTTTGAGTTCCTGAACTTGCTGCTGTTCTTCCGGTGTCAATTCGGTTTTGCCAACACCGCTCTCCGATGTTTCCGGCGTTTCACCTTCTTCGGCTTGCAACGCAATAGAATTGTCGGAAGAATTTGTCGAATCATTTGTTTCTGTATTTTCCGTTTTTTTGTTGTCCGCTTTGGTTTCGTACTGCTTTTGAACGTCCTGAGAAAGATCAAGAATGTCGCCGGAAGCCGATTTCGGTTTTCCAAAATCCGGGTCGGAAACATTATTCCGGGTTGGACTGGTTTCCCGGTTTTCAACGGAGTTGTCCCGAATCGCAGCACGATCCGCGTAAACGCTTCGGCTTACGGAATAACTGGAAAACGCAGAGGTTATCAATGGTTGAAAATAACTCATCGAAAGACAACGATACGGTTGAAAATACGAATTGCGAATAACGGATTAAAAAAGACTCACTGTCAATTTAGGCAAATTATAGAACATCATATCGGTAATTTCAATGGAATTAACCCAAGAAATATTAAAATAGATCGTTTTTTATCGTTTTGGGTACAAATGTAGAGGTTGTATCGATTTTATTTTCATGTTTATTTTATTTTTCATCACGACGAACAGGAAGAAGATTTTCTGAACGAATATTTATTCTGAGATGAGTTGCATTAAATGGTCGAGGTCGAGGGGCCAAAGGCGGATACCGCTGTTTGCCGGATTTTTTTGATTGGTGTAACTAAAAATCAGCCAACGATTGTCGGGTGTCAGAGCGATTTTTGAAATCGGAAGCATCCGGTTACGAAGTGTTACGGAATGTCGTTCGTCAATAACTCCGTCGATATTTCTCATTCGAAGGCTGCCGTCACCGCCAAGCGAAACCAGTTTTTTTCCGTCCGGCGAAAGAGCCAACTCCCGGACAACTCCCTGATGACTTTGCAAAATCAAAGGTTCCCGCTCTGTTGCCGTTTTAATATCGTTCCGGTCAAGACGCCAGATTCGAATTGTTTTGTCATAACTGCCGGAAAACAATCGGGTTCCCGACTGATCGACAATCAGCGAACTAATCCAGCCAAGATGACCATTCAGAACAACCGAATCCGGTGTGCCTTTCGAATCGGTCAGGTTCCAAAGACGAATCGTATTATCGCGGCTTCCTGTTGCAACCCAACTGCCGTTCGGAGCAAACGTAATCGCCGTAATATCCAGACGATGACCGCGAAGAACAAACGGAACCCGATCTATTTTTCGTTCCCGAATATCGTAAATCAATGTCGTCGAATCTTCGCCGCCAACAGCCAATTTCCCGGAATCAGCACTAAATTGAATGAGACGAATCTCTTGTTTGTGTCCTCTCAACACGATTGGCGGAGGAATAAAACCGTTGTGAACTTGCCGTAAATCCCAAAGCCAAACGGAATTCGGTTCGGAAAGCGTTGTAACAATTTCCGAACCAACTCTTGTTTCCGGTAACGGTTTTTCCGGCGAAGCGGTCGAATATTCCGAAAGAAATGTTACCTGAATATTTTTATGTGACGAAATCGGTTGTTCCTGAAAAGCCGCATTGCCGACAAATTCGAGCGGTATCGTGTTGGAAATGATGGAGTTCCCGGAAAAATTGTCCGGTAACGGCATGATCGAACGCAACCGGACAATCCGGTAAGAAGGAAACGGTTCTTTAATATTACGAAAATAATTTTCGTTGGCAACAAAATCGGTTTCGATGGGAACAAACGATTCAACCGATTCAATAGAATCAACATATCGATTGTTTCGAACAATCTCCGCCGAAGACCTCGCTTGTCCGCCAAACGCCGCCAACCAACAACCGTCCGGTGAAATTTGCAAATCACGTAAACCGATCACCTTCTCTTTCAACGAGACCGGTGTTTCTGCGGGATTCGGGCGTGCCATGTCCCAAATCAAAATGGTGCCGTCCGTCCGACCGCCAATAATCAAACGTAAATCAGGAGAAAAAGCCAGTTTAACGTACGGAATTCGTCCCGAATCGAGTTGAATTCCGTTTCGGCTGTTTTGGTCACGAAAAAGATCCCAAATCCAGACGGAATTGTCCTGACGCTGTGTCAACATCCAACGGCTGTCGGAACTAACTGTTACGTTTTCAACCGACGGTGAATTGAGAAGAAACATCTTTCCCCAACTCAGCGAAGCGTAAGCCTGACCGAGTGCCCAATAAGCAGCCGAAGGAATCGAACGTCCTAATTCTTCAAATGTTTTGACGGCGGATAAAATATCTTTCAGACTCCGCTCCGGCTCGGAATTCAGCAACGCCGCCGACTCTTCAAATAATGATTCCGCCGCCGCAATTCGAATCGCTTCCGGTAATGCCTTATTCGTAGCGTTTTCTTTTTTCAGAGTCACTGTTGCGGTTTCTAATGGTTTCGCCGATGTTGTTACGGAAGAAGTTGCCTTAGATACCTTTAATTGTTCCGATTGTTCCGATTGATTAGGTTGATTCGATTGAACTGTTTCGGTTTTGCCTTTTTCGTTTTGGACAGTCCGTGTTTTTGCTGCCGTTTCTGTCACAAGCGACGTCGAAGAAAATACCGATGGAACCGGAGAAGGAATCTTTGATTTTTCCGGCTTTGTTTTCGTATCAGAAACAATATCGCTATTCGGATTTTGGGAGGATACCGTTATTGGAGAAATCGTTTCCTTTACCAAATTTGTAATTGCCGGTTCCGGTTTCGCAGACTCCGGTTTGATCAATTCCGATTTCGCCGATTCCGATTTAATCGGTTCCGATTTCGCCGTCTCCGATGAGGGAACGTTTGTTATTGCCGGAAGCGGTTGGTATAAATCAGGACTGTTTTTGATAACAACCTGAGAATGATCGGTTTTAGCGGCGGTGGTTCGAGGTTCTGTCAAAATATAAATGCCGGAACCAAACAACACAATAATTTGAATACAAACCGTTAACAATAAAATGAGCCATTGCTGTTGATTCTGATTCTGTACCGGAATCTCCGTAACCAAACCGGAATCTTGATGCGAATGACAACTGCAAGCGTGTTGTATTCGGGGACAGTTTTTGGCGCGGCATTTCGCCAAGTCGGCATCAGACACTAAAGGTAACGAAATGCCGTTTCTTGTACTGATTTCCGATGAATTTATTGAGGAATTTATTGACGAATTGACCGATGAATTTGCTGAAAAATTTACCGAAAGATTTTCCGTACATGGAAAGCGCAGACAATGAGTTAAGGGATTCTCGTCGCCGCAAGCAGGGCAACTCACCTCCGTCGAATTTTCGGATGCTGCGAATTTGAACGCAAATCCGCAACATTCGCATCGAATCGGTCTGTTTGTTCGCGCGTCGATCATGGAGTTTTCGGAATCCGTTCACGGGGGAATTTTACTATTGATTGCCAATTTGCCAACGAAAATTTCCGTTACATTTTACGCTGCACGGCGAATACGGCTTGTCTGTTTATTTTGTTCGGGAAATGCCAACGTGATCGGCAACGATTCTTCCGGCGGGCGATGTGTTGTCAGGAATTTTTCGAGGTCGGTTCCGATTGTCGCAAATAATTCCGTCCAGGATTGACCTTTTGCTTGGCGATAAACACGGAATGTCGGATACCAAAGGCAATTTTCACTGCCGAGATTCCAACGCCAATCGGCTTTGGCAGGAAGCACCAACCAGGTTTTCGCACCGAGCGCACCCGCCAGATTGGCGACGTAACCGGGCGGTGTTACAACAAGGTCAAGTGCCGCGATCAATGCCGCCATTTCGTCGAGATCATATTGAAACGCTTCGGGATATAAATGAACTTGAAGTGAAACATTGCGGCGATATTGTTCGATTTCTTTTTGTTTTGAACCGTGTTGCAGACAAATCCACGCGGCGTCTGCTTGATGACGAAGCATGAGGTTGCGCAGTTCAAACATTGGCAAAGCGGTTTGGCGTTCGGTTTCTGCCGTCCAACTTCCCTGCCAGAGAACACCGATTCGGGCAACTCCGCCGATTTCCGAAAGGCGATTTGACCATTGACTGATACGTTCCCGATCCGGTACAAGATACGCTTTACGAATGGGAAAATCTTCTTTTTGACGCCGGAAATATCGGGGCAAACTGCCGAACGCGATTTGTTCATCCAGCGAAAGTCCCCAGCAATTGGTGTTCGGATCAACGGTTTCCGGTGTCAACGGAACAACGGTTGCTCGCGGAAATGACCGGCGAAACAACGAGTGTAACGACGATTCACATTCGATGACACAATGTCCGACATTGTTAATCAAATCCGGCAGGCAAGACGCAAACATAATTTCCGCTGCAATTCCTTCTTCGGAATAGGCGAGAACGGTTTTTTCTTCTTTTTCCTCTTTTTCTCCGTTCGCATTTCCGTTCCAATTTGGCAAAAGGTGGCGTTCCCAAGTTCCAAAGGTGGCGGCGAGCCGAAATTCCATCGCGTCCCAACCGTTTTCGAGATCGCCGAGCGCAAGCAGTGATTGAGCGCAACCGTGAACTGCTTGGGGCCACTCGGTTCCGACGGAAAACATCCGTTGGTAATACGGAATGGATTCTTCGTAACGTTCTTCTTTTCGCAGTGATTCCGCCAGAAAAAAGCAGGCGTCGGGCGAGGACGGGTCAAGCCGAACCGCTTCGGTCAATGCCGGAATCGCGTCAAGAAAATTATCGCGCAACGTATGAAGATAACCGAGCGTCAACCAAGCGGACGGATTTTCCGGTTGCAATTCCGTCAAAAAATTGAAACAGGAAATGGCATCATTATGCCAATCGAGTTCGAAACAAAGTTGACCGAGATTTAAGATGAGGTCGGGGTTATTTGGTTCGAGTTTTCGTGATTCGCAAAATGCTTTGACGGCTTCTTTATGATGCCCTGAAGCGCGGTATGCCAAACCGAGATGGAACTGCAAAATCGCTTGTGATTTTGCGATTTCGGAATGATTGGAATGATCGGAGGCTGATTGACCGAGTTGGTGGAGTGCTTCCAAAAAGTACTCGATTCCTTCGGCGGGTCTTCCGTTTTGACAACGTAAAACACCCAGTCCGTCCAATGCGTGTAGATTACCTGAATCTCCACGCAGGACATCTTGATAAAGTTCTTCAGCCTGAGCGGTATCTCCTGAAATTAAAGCGGTTTGCGCTGTTACTAATTTTTCATCGTGTGTCATCGTTTCGTTCCTTGAAACTCGTGATTACATGAAAAGAGAACCGGGAATCCCTGTTCTCTTTCACTGTTATCGTCAATACATCCGCGAGAATTGATACAATCCGCAAAAATTAACCTCCTGTTTATTTGGCGGTGTTGAATTAGACAAGATAGGAAGATTTGTTATATCACACAAGTTGTAAACGTCATGCGGACGCGATCCGGCGGTTGCGCATCATAACGTCGCTAGCGCGACTAAAATCTTGCCCCACAAAAAACGAAATCATCAGTATTCTTCTTCTGTTTTCTGAACCAGAAAGATTTCGATGTCGTTTCTGGTAAAATCATAACGTTTTTTTCCAAAACGGGTTTGGTAACGGGCGTTGTTGTAAAGCCAGTGACGTCGTTTTTCGTCCGGCTCATAACGGTTGCAGGCAATGGGAATCCAAAGGCGATTGTTTCGGTTCTGATCGAAAATTTGTTGAAGTTCGGTTTCGCTTTTACTGCGAACGGGGATTTTCGGTTCCAGTTCGGGAATGTAACGGTTTGCGCTCAACGGAAAACAGGCAATCCGGTCTCCGGGTTGCCAATGTTCGCGAATAAATTGGTAAGCGGCACGCCATTCGTACCGCCCGCCATCCTGATAATAACTCGCCAACGCCGGAAAATTCGAGAGCAACACCATGATTACCAAGAGAGGACTCAGCAATTTCCGGTACGGTAAGTCGGATTGAATCACCAAACGTGCCAACCAGTCAATAAACAACGACAAAATCACCAGAATCGGAAACGTAAAAAGAAAATTGTAATGAGAAATATAAGCGATTTTCAGTGGAAGTAGAAAAACGGAAATTCCACTGGCAACGGCACAAACCAGCCAGTAACTATTTCCGGGTTGTCGAGAGTTCCCCAAAACAAACAGCCACGCCGGAACACAAAGCAAGAACAAAAACCAGCCCAAACTAAACCCCAAACCAATCACAGCATGAATCGGCGAAACACTGGATGTTTCAAAATTGTTCCATGATTTGGCAAGCGGCATAATGTGGACAAACGCAATCACCAGCAGAAGAATTGACCAAGTAACCAAGAAACCCAAAATCAGAATCATTTTCCAAGACAATCTGTTTTTCCATGATTTATTGTTCTGATAACGCGAATTGTTGTTCTGATCTGTTTGTTTTGCCCACAAAAAATCAACCAGCAACCCAATGAGAAGAAATCCCCAAATCAGACCGGTTAGGGAGTGGGTCAACACCATGAGTACGGCAACCGGACCCAGACAAACAGCGGCAACAGCGGAACGCCTGACGGCAACATGTCCCCCCAACAACAGAACCACCGAAATACAAAAAAACGCCTGACTATAAAAGCGGTTATCCTGACTTTGCAAGATGTGATCGGGCAAAAGAAGAATCAAAACCGCAAGAATCAGGCTTCCCGAAAAACCAAACAACGGTTGCCCCAACAAAAAAACAATCCCGACACAAGCAATACGGCAAATCGGATATCGCTCGCTCTCTCATTTTGGAAAAAGGGTTCCGTACAAATTGATCCGTATCACCAATTTTCCATTGATCTTTGTTTTCGTGACGGGCATTATTATTG
>JAISQH010000369.1 GCA_031274385.1 Planctomycetaceae bacterium
TCGATGCAATCCGTTCTTGTAACGCTCCCATTTCCGAAGCCAACGTCGGTTGATAACCAACCGCTGACGGCATTCGTCCGAGCAACGCAGACACTTCAGAACCGGCTTGTGAGAATCGGAAAATATTATCGACGAACAACAGAACGTCCGTTCCTGTAACATCGCGGAAATATTCCGCCATCGTCAACGCGGAAAGAGCAACCCGAAGTCTTGCTCCCGGCGGTTCGTTCATCTGACCGAACACCATTGTTGTTTGTTCAATCACGCTTCGTCCGGTGTTACCGATTTTGGCTTCGGACATTTCAAGCCAAAGGTCGTTTCCTTCGCGGGTTCGTTCGCCGACACCGGCAAAGACGGAGTTACCGCCGTGCGCCGAAGCGATTCGGGCAATGAGTTCCTGCAAAATAACGGTCTTACCGAGTCCCGCCCCGCCGAACAAACCGGCTTTACCACCCCGAACAAACGGCGTCAACAAGTCAATGACCTTGATACCGGTCGGAAAAACTTCCGTTTTTGTTGCAAGATCGGTGATCATCGGAGCATCGCGGTGAATCGGTCGATATTCCGCAGCATTGACGGGACCTTTTTTATCGACGGGTTCGCCAAGCAGGTTGAACACACGTCCCAATGTTTCCTTGCCAACCGGTACAGAAACAGGTGACCCGGTATCGAGACAGTCCATTCCACGCACCAAACCATCGGTGGTTCCGAGTGCCACGCATCGGACTTTGCCGCCGCCAAGATGTTGTTGTATCTCGCCAACCAAGTGGATGACAAGACCTTTTTGTTCACTATCGATTCGGACGGCATTATAAATTGCCGGAAGACTGTCTTCCGCAAATTCCGCATCGAACGTAGAGCCGATCACCTGAGTGATGCGACCAATGTTTTTTTCCGCTGTTACCATGTGTAGTATCGGGGTTAAAAGTGAGCCGTGTTGGTGACAACACGATAAAATTGTTAATTTTAGTTATGAGTTATACTTATTGTACTTAAATTGTCGGTTTCAATTTCGATATTCAATTTCACATAGTTCGTGTTGAAAAAACAAAAAAGAAACCGATTTATAAAGTACAAAAAGTAATTGATTCCAATTCATTTTTAATTTTTTTCTGCAAGCCATTGATCCATCTCCGCCATTACTTCTTCATGATCAAAATAATGCCCTTCAGCGATATCTTTTCGTCCTTGTTCTATATCGGCATCCAATAATGCGATCAATTCCGGTGTGAAAAACGATGGATATTCCGGCGCAACTTCATTCAAGCGATCCACAAGTTGCGTCATTGTTTCTTCGTCATTGATTTGTTTAATTCGCCGAATAACGTTGGTTTTCATCGTTGCCAAAGTATCAGTTTTGAGTGTTACAGTTGCCATCATTTTGTCTCCTCTTCATTTTAATTGAGACGAATATTCTGCCTTTCATCGACAATAATCCAGTGATTTGTTTCTCGTTGCATAAAACATGAGTATTTTGTTCCGTCAATTCCAAGTAATTTTCAGATTATCTCGTTTTTTGTGGTTTATTGTATTGTTTTCTTTTGGTGTCCGAATATTTTATTCCTATTGATTTATCATTTTGATTTACGAAGTAGTCTTGGTTAAACGAATAAATTTCAATTTTGTCATCTAGTATGACATGTAAATGATTTTCGTAATTAAATGATCTTGGGTAAACTCTCCATTGCGTAATCGGACCGGGAATGGTTATTGTTTTGTTATCGCTTGTTATTACGATCAAAGCGTTCTCGCATTCGACGATGTTTCCAAAATAGGCGGTGCCGCCGCTTATTACTTCTCCTTTCCATGCTTGTAAATCAATATCGTGCAGACGTGTAAACTGACCATCTCCATATTCACCATCTTCAATAAACGGGTTGTATTTTATGATTTCGAATCCATTTTTTTTGGCTCGATATATTTTGTCTTGTATTCCCCAACTAATATAATTTGTTTTTTCTTTGTCCTGAAATATTTTGTTGCCATCTACAATATTCTCAAAGTTACGTTTTTTCTGTTCTGCTTTGTTCCAAGCGAATGTTGCCAAGAATGAGTTTGATACGTATGAAGTGTTGTATATGCTTGAAAAAACGTAATTTGCGTATGTTGAATGTCTGTCTGATATTTGATAAATCTTACCGCCGTCGCAATGATCTTCAACTACATTCAGCTTTGTGTCGTCAAAAGACTCAGGGGCGATGTTGTACTCAAACAATCCTTCGTTGCCTCCTGACAATGCTAATTGAGGATATTTATTGGCTCGTATCGATAACAAATTACAATCCCATAATTTATCAGCATTTTTGCCGACCGGATACTTGCGCGATTTAGGTTTATGGACATCGCAAGAATAAAAACCTTCATCCGTCGCGAAGTATAATTTGTTACTGTATATTTCTGTGTCTGTCGGTAATACACCAGCCGGAACATCCTGACAACCAATCAAAAATTTGTCCATCTGATCAAGCTCAAATTGCAAATTATACTCTTCCAAACGCTTAATTTTTTGCATTAACAGTTGTCGAAATTCTTCGTCGCTGAACAATTGGACTAATACCGGTTCATATAAAGAACTGCCGTTCAAAAAACAGAATGAAAAAACACTCCTGTCATTTTCTTGAGATACTAACGATTCTACGAGATCATTCCAATCATAAACTTTTAACTCACCATCAAAAGTCCACAAATAGAGTCGTCTTCTATATATTTGGCAATCAAAAAAATTACCGTGTATGGTTATCTTTATCGGGTTCATATTTTTTTCCCCTTCATGATCTTTGACATGCCGGATTTTTTAATATAGTTTGATTTAACCCATTCATATAAAATTTCTGTCGGTGGTTTATCTTGTGTATTTTTCATGTAGTCTGCCGGATAGCCATGCCATTCTTCTCGTTTTGTACTGTCAATAAATTTGGCAAAAAAAGTTTTTCGTCGTCTTTTGACGAACCGATTTGTTCCAAATTACCGTTGTTGAACAATAACCCCCAAGCTGAATATTCTCCAATCCAATTCGATTTAATACTAACGACAAAACAATTAATTTTTTCTTCACATGATATAAGCCACTGACTTTTTTCTGGATTTTTGTTTCTGTGATAGATCATAATTTCGTACCAAATCGGCTTGCAACCGCCGTTAGCGTCCGCCAATGAGATCATGTCTGTACAATCAATTTTATCGCCTGCTTTATATGTCATTTGAAAATTCGTCAATTATAAAAATAAGAGGTTATTAGCGTACTGAATATATTTATGAAAATTTATCCCGTATTGTTGAGTATTAATCGTTGTTAAAATTTTGTCTCCTCTTCATTTTAATTGAGCCGAATATTCTGCCTTGCGTCAACAATGGATGTCACTTCAATACAATCCCGTTTTACTCGAAAAAAAACGGCAAAATGCTTTTCAAAACTGATTCGGCGAAGTCTTCTTCGACTTGTTAATTCGCCCGGAGTAAATTCCTTAATACATAATATATCCAATAATTCATACAACCGTTCATCCAGTTTTAATGAATAATCCAGTGATTGGTTTCTTGTTGCATAAAACGTGAGTATTTTATCCCACTGCTTTTGCGCTTTCGGACGCCAAACTAAACGAAGTTTTTCGCGAGTTTGTTCAAACATTCACGAGTTCTCCTTCTTGCTTCTTCATCGGAAATACACGGTTCCGTTTCGGAATCGTCAATCATTTGTTCTTCTTCCGGTGTGAGGATGTACACGTCCTCCGGCAAATTGAGTTCGGAAAGATAATTTGTCACTTTTATCAAAGCATCAATATCGGTAATCTTATTGAGACGGCGAAC
>JAISQH010000458.1 GCA_031274385.1 Planctomycetaceae bacterium
GAAGTTCCCCCAAAAAAACGTGTAAAAAATGCACGAAGAAAGCAACAAAAAAGAAGACAAAAAAACTCTGATTATTTTTGTCTTGAATTTTTCTGATTCTTTCGGATTTTGTGGGGCAAGATTTTAGTCGCGCTAGCGACGTTATAATGCATCATGCCGTCGCTAGCGCGACTAAAATCAAGTTACACTTTACAAACGGAAACAAGATATTCTCATTAATTTTCACCACGAAAATCACGAAATCATAAAAATTATTACAAAAAATCCTTTTTATTTTTTCGTGAAATTTCGTGCTGAAATCTTCCTTTTCAACTGACTGCTGACAACCGGCTACTGACTACTAACTATTAATAAAAATCTCCGCAAATGGAGACGTTGAATCCTAGTGCTTCAGCCATTGCGGCTTTTACGGCGATTCGTTGATCGGCTTTGGCGGCGTTGTCAGCGTAAGCGATTTGAATATGGTTTGCCCGGTGCCGAGCCATGAATTGGTCGCGGGAAATTCCGTTGAGCACCGCAAAAACAGCGGGCCACTCGTATGTACACAATTTCCGCCGCCGCTCAACTTCGTCGTTCGGTAAATCGACAACATGTCCCCGCCCCAGATCAATACCCAGTTGACCTTTTTCGACAAAGGTTCGAGACCAGACGATTTCGCCGGGCTTGCCGATTCCGGCTAAGGTTCCTCCGCCAAACGGAAAAAACGCCGGCGTTTGACGAAAACTTTCCGAACCTTTCCAACCGCCTTTGAAATGAGCGGGCGGAGCGGCACCGCTGATTTGGAAAACCCAAACGAAATCTTTTATCGTACCGGAATGATCCCAATCGCCCCAACGAACATCATGAAGCGTTGTTTCAAGCGGTTGGTTCAATGCCTCACCGACATAATGATCGAAAAGCCCGTCTAAAGCGGCACCTTCGTCAACTTCGTTAAAATGCAAAACCGGTTTGCCTTCGAAAAGAAGACGTTGCCCATCAGAACTTTTAACCGGAGGACGATCTGCATTGTTCATAATTCCTTCAACAAGATCGCTTGCCGGAAGCAAATCTTTGAGACCAAGTTGATACTGGATACCAAACATGGAACAGCCAAACCGGTCAGCCATCCGAACCGCTGCAATGTACATTTTACACTGAACAAGAATTTGTTGCGGCGTCAACTCTTTTTGTTCGTTTTTTCCGAAATGGAACGTTACACCGTGTTGAATGAGCCAGTCAAAAACTTCCTGTGCTTCTTTATCGGAAACTTGTAACGTGTTGTAATAAAGAGCCGATTGGCTGAGACGTTCCTTGAACACGCCCAACGGAAAAAGCAATTCGTCAGGAATAATCGCGTTGTACATTCCCATGCAGCCTTCGTCACAAATTCCCATCACTGCTTTTTTGTAACGAAGTTGATCGGCAAGATTCCGACCGAGTTTCCGGTCGGCTTCCGCAATTTCGGTTGCGCGAAATGGTTTGACATGAGATGTTTCATGTTTTGTACTGCCGGTTTTCAGCCATTCTTCGAGATGTTGAACAAACCAATCATCGGTAAAATCAACACTCCAAAGAGTTGAAAATTCTTTCCCTGATTTTGTCAAACCGCCGTTGAGATTCAACATCCCGACCAAACCGGGCCACGTTCCCGACCAGTTGGCAACCGTCAAAATCGGTGCTTGATGAGAATACAAACCCGGAAAAACATGATTCGAATACTGCCACACCGATTCTGCAACAATAATCGGTCGTTTGCAATCCAGTTTCGAAAAAACGTCGATTCCCATTTTTTGCGACGAAATAAATCCGTGCTTTTCAACCGGATCATACGCATGACCCCGTTTGATCTGATAACCGAGTTTTTCAACCGCCTGAGTGAGTGCGGCTTCCATTTTTTCTTGTTCCGCCCAACATTCCTGATTGGCTGAGAGCCGTGAATCGCCGCTGGCAACAAGATAAATCATTTTATCGTTCGAATTTGTCATGAGAATCACCTTTCTTATTAAAGTGAGGTTCTTGTTTTGAAAAATCGTCGGAGACGGATTTTTCCTGTTCAAAAAATGAAATCACTGCGGCAAGCAGAACCATGATAAGTGTTCCGAAAACCGGAATCATATAAGGATGGTACGAGCTCACGCCGCCTAATTGTACTGCAAATCTTTCCAAATACAATGCCGTTTCATTGGCTCCTTGTTTTTGAAGCCAACGAATCATGTCGGGAATTGTGAACCAAAAAATAGCGATTGTTCCGATGGCAACAGCGATGATTGCCGAAACATTCCTTGCCTTTCTGACGATCATTCCAATTAGGAAAAGCCCCAGCATTCCGCCTCCGAAAATTCCGACGAGTGTCCACCAAATATCGAGAGCACTGTCTGTCAATCGAATTAAAACCAATGCGGCAAGCGTTCCCAGACATCCCCAAACGATTGTTCCGGCATAGAGAACGCGCATGGCTTCTTTATCGGAAGCGTTTGGGCGGAAGAAGCGAAGATAATAATCGCGTAGGAGGAGAGTGGCGGACGAGTTTAGACTGCCGGAAATCGTACTCATTCCGGCGGCAAAAATCGCAGCAATTAAAAGACCAACCAGACCCGGCGGAAGGTATCGACCAATAAAGTGCGGAAAAACACGGTCGCCAATATCCTGATCACGAAGTGTTGCCGCAACAGTTTCGATTTTTGTTCGATATTCCGGTGTGAAAACCTGTTGACCGGTCTGAGAATCAACCTGATACGCCGGTGTTACACCGGATTGAATTAATTTTTGATGCGCAACAATTTGCCGGACTTCGTCAAGGTGATGATTTGTTCCTGTATTATAAAGAACAAACAAGAGAGT
>JAISQH010000577.1 GCA_031274385.1 Planctomycetaceae bacterium
GAAATCGGGGCAAAGGTTAACCGGTTTCATCAAGATATGACGATATTATCGACAATATTGAGAAAAAATGCCAATGACGACCGCAACAAAATTTTTTCTGCTGTTCTTTGCCGGAATGATTTTATTTGTCACTTCCGGCTGCGCAGTCGATAACGAATTTCTTGCCAAGATGCCTCTTTTTGAAGCAAAAAGCGATAAAATTCCCGGTTTGGAACCGCCGTTGCAACGGAAAAAGTTGATTCGGCTCAAAGGTCAGAAAGGGGCAACGGTTTCTGACACGGAAAAGGAGATTCTTGTTGCTCAGTTAATGTTTGAATACCGGACTTCTCCTGATCCGAACATGCGCCGTGAATCGGTTGATGCGATGGCAAAAATTCCTCATCCGAAAGGGCTTCAGTATTTGAAGGAGATTCTTACTGATTCTGATCCGTTTGTTCGGCTTTCGGCTTTGGAAGCACTTGGCAAAAACAACTATTTCAGAACAGAAGAAGGGGCTTCTTTTTTGATTGAATTTTCCAAGCAAGACCCGGATAAAGACCTCAGAGTTGCGTCGATTCGGATTCTCGGAGATTGTTACAGTGAAAAGAAAACTAAATCAACAGTTTATAAAAGCGTGACTCTTGATAAAGGGATTTTTGAAAAGCTTCGTGAAAGGGTGATTTTGGTGTTGGGTGAAGCCTTATACGATAAAGTTCCCGCCGTCCGGTACGAAGCCATGCAATCTCTCCATAAAGTTACCGGCAAAGATTACGGTAACGACATTAATCGTTGGATTCAATACGTTCAGTACCAAAAAGGCGAATCGTTGGAAACACCCAAAGAACGGTCTTTCACAGAAAAACTTCCGGCAGTTCAACTACCAATGTTTAAATAAAAAGTAGTCAGTAGTTAATAGCCACTGACAACTAATTACTGACTACTATTTAAAAAATGATCGACTGGTTATTTGATGTTGCGAATCCGGTTTTTGCGTTGACGGTTCGCATGAAAAATTGTCGAAAAATTTTTTTCGGCACTTTGATTGCTTATTGTTTGGTTCTGTTTGGGATCATTATTTCGGCAATCTTGTTTCCGCCGCCTATTTTTGGGTTTTCTCCGACCGATTTTTTCGAGGTTGGTTTTCTTGCGGCAACTTGTTGTACGGTAGTTTTTCTCGGCAGTGATTTCGGAACGGTCTTCATCGAATCAACATTTCAGGATGAACTTCTTCGTCTGACTCCGTTAACACCGCTTCAAATTGTTCATGGCGGATTTTGTTCCGGTTTCTTTTTTTCGTTTGGGTTATTATGTCCGGCGTTTTTGTCACTTGCTGCGGCGTTTTTTCTGCACTTTCCGGTTGAACGCCTCTTTTGGGGAATTTTGTTATTATTCCTTATTGGACAAGCATTGAATCTTGTACTTCTTTCGTATTATATCCACGCTCAACATTGGAGAGAAATCGGATTCGGAGCTTCAACAATTTTTCTGTTGATCATTTTATTTGGCGGTTTTTGTTTTACGGAACTTGGCGGCAAACTTGTTGATCCTGTTTTCTGGAAGGTTCCGATGACATTTCTTTTTGTTGTTGCTCTTTTGATGTTGTGTCTTGCTTACATTCTGGCACGAAACCACGCCTGCCATCCGAAACGGTCTTTCTTTCAAACTGTTTTGATCAATCTGGTTGTGTACATTCCGTTTCTGATTTTGGTTTGTGCCGCCGTTATTTTTATGCCGCAATAAACAAATGGCTGAAAAGGACAAGATTGCCCGTTTTCAATGGGTTTATTGAAGAGATTGCGATTCACTGGGTACTTGGGATATACCGAACGAATCGGCGTAAAAGGAATACAACACCGGCACAAAATACAGCACCAACACCAACGTCAACGTGACACCGCCCGCTAAACTCAATGCCATTGGAATAATCATTTGCGCTTGCATTGACGTCTCAAGAACAATTGGCAATAACCCGCCAATCGTTGTCACCGAAGTCAAGAAGATCGGGCGAAACCGGCTTTGACCAACTGTTACCAGCGTTTCCTGCAACGCTCCTCCATTGCGAAGCCGCCGATTGATAAAATCAATCATTACAATTGAGTCATTAACAATAATTCCGCTTAATGCCACAAGTCCAAACAAGCTAAACAATGTCAACGGCATTCCGAACATCGTATGAGCCGCGACTGCTCCGACCAAACCGAACGGGATAATTGCCATAATAATCAGCGGTTGCACGTAAGACCGGAATTGCAGCGTTAAGACCGTGAACATTACACACATTGCAATACTAAAGCCAATAATCATACTTTCCCGCGCTTGCACCAAATCATCCTCGCGGCCTTCCCAAACAACCGAAATTCCCGGATAACGCTCTTGCAATTTCGGTAAAAAATCAGTTCTCAATGCCGCGATAATTTGTTGTGCGTTTGCCTGTCCTTCGTCAACATCCGCAGAAACTTCGATACAGCGTTGTTGGTTTCGTCGGGTGATCGAGGTAAAACCGCGAACAACCTCAATGTCCGCCAACTCCGTAATCGGATATTCGCCATTCGCCGTCCGAATTCTGATCTCGTTGAAATCCCCAAGCGACCTTCTATCTTCACGCGGATAACAAACCATCACCTTGACTTCATGGCGTCCGCGTTGAAGCCGTTGAACTTCCGACCCGTAATAACTCGCCCGAATCACTTTCGCCAAATCTTCAGGATGAAGCCCCATTGCGATCGCGTTTTTTTTAATCTTTAACCGAAATTCAAACTTACCCGGCATGTCTCCGTCAGTAATATCTTGCGTTCCGTTAATGCTTGCCAAATACGCCTTACTTTCTTCGACTGCCGCTTCAAGTTTATCAGCGTCTTCCGAACGCATGACGAGCCGGAACGAAATGGCGCCGCCTTGCGGTCCGAACATTTGAGAATCGAATGTCAATTTGTCCGCACCCGGCACACGTCCCGATTCTTCCCGCCAACGATCCGTAATCTCAACACTGCTGATATGACGCTCGTTTCCCTCCAACAACTCAATAATCACACTTCCCTGATAAGCGTTGCCACCGGTCGATTCGCCGGATAACTGCACGCCGCGTTGGTTCAACGACGTTCCAACCACCCTAAAAGACCGAATCGCAATCGGCGTACCCGCATCAGCATAACTTTGGGCTACTTTCCAAAATGAACGCTCAAGATGTTGCGTCCATTTATCTGTCACCTCCTCCGGCGTACCATTCGGGAAGACCAACGTCGATTGAATCATGTTGCCGTCCATTTTGGGAAACACGACAAAAGGTGTAGTACCGCTAAAAACAAGGGCAAGCGTTATTGCCATGACACACAAACTCCCCACGATAAAGACCTCACGATAAGACAAAACAACAACAATTGACCGTCCGTAAATATTTTGCACAAAGTAATCCATGATATTTCTGGTGTGCCGGCTCACCCAATTCAGCGGCAATAACAACCACGAAAAAATGTAAAGATAAACGCCCAGCATTTTGAGAAAAAGATTTTCGCGATGAGCCAAATGGCAGGGAAGAATCAGCGTACACTCAATGAGCGATGAAACCAACATTGTGATCATTACAACCGGAATCAGATAAACCATTTTACCCATCATGCCGGAAACATAAAGAAGCGGAACAAACGCGATGATTGTTGTCAAAACGGACGCGAACACGGACGGGAAAACCTCTGTAATTCCGTCAATGGCGGCGGTTAAAAAAACTTTGTTGCGGGCGCGGTGGGCATAGATATTTTCGCCGACAACAATTGAATCATCCACCACAATCCCTAAACCCATTATCACCCCAAATGTCGAAATCATATTTAGCGTCATATCAGAGCCGTACAGCAAAAGAGCGGTGGCGCAAATCGAGAAAGGAATGCCCAGCGCAACCCAAACCGCTAATTTTATCTCTAAAAAAAGTGCCAGCAGAAAAAAGACAATGATTAAACCTTGTAGACCGTTCTTGGCGAGCAATTGCAAACGTCCGCGAACCTCTACCGAACGGTCTCCCCAATAGATCAATGAATATCCTTTAGGTAGTTCACCCGGGCAATTCTTTTTCGCAATAAATTCGTGAACATTATCAGCCATTGCGAGCAGGTCTTCATTGACGTTTCGAAGGACACTAAGTCCGATGACAGGTCTTCCGCTGACATTTTTGATGTTTTCCGGTATTCCCGAATCGGGCGGAGTGTAAACGGTAGCGAGAGAAGGAGAATCGATAAATTCATCACGAATCGTGGCAACATCTTCAAGATTGATAACAGTACCTTGCCGGGTTGTGATAAAGGGCAACTTGCCGATTCCGACTCCGTCATAACGTTTGTTATCGGTACGGACGTTTATTTCTTGGGACGGAGCGCGAATGATACCTCCGGGAGTTTGCAAATTCTCTGATCGAATAATGTCCGCAGCCTGATCAAGCGTCATGCGGTAAGAACGGAGAACATGTTCGGGAATTTCAATATCGATTTGATAATTTTTGGTTCCGACGAGGTTGACCATAGAGATTTTCGGATATTGCAAGAGTTCTTCGCGTAATTTTTCGGCGATTTGCCGGAGTTGAAGATTGGATTCGACAGAGTTATCGAGTGGTCCGATAAGACCGATTGAGATGATGGACTCTTGAATTTCGGCTAGTTGCACGACGGGAGGTTCGGCGAGATCGGGAAATTGGGTTCGCACACGGTCAACAGCGTTTTTGACATTATCCAGAACGCGGTCAACATTCTTTTCTCCGCTTCGAAGTTCAATCGTAACTGCGGCGTTGCCTTCACTAGCGGTTGAAGTAATTTTTCGGATGCCGTTGATGGATTGCACAGCTTCTTCTATTTTTTGACAGATGCCGTTTTCAACTTCTTCAGGGGTTGCGCCGGGGTAGGGAACGCTGATCATAATCATATCCATATCAAATTCAGGGAAAGTCTCGCGCCGCAGTTTTAATCCGCTGATGGCTCCGAAGACAAGAACCACAATCATAAGAATATTCATTGCCGGTGAACTAAAAATAATCTGTTTAATGATTCCGCGTAGCATAAAGAGTTGGGTTTGTTGACGTGTGGGTTGGGAAAAAACCAGAAAATCATCGGTTTCAATGTTATTTATAACTACTCTGCGATTGGTTTGTTTTCAAAAAAATGAGAATTTAGATGAAATAGTTAATAGTGGAGAGTGGGGAGTGAGGAGTGGAGAGTAGGGAGGCTTGCGGGGTTATCAGGTAGTATTCGGTTCTCATATTAGATTTGTTCCCAAATTTGAAAAAGAGTCTAATTGGTTTTTAATTTTGTCAACAGATTATACAGATTTTACAGATTTCAATAAAAAACGAATCTGTATAATCTGTAAAATCTGTTGAAAATAACAACTATAATAGAATAAATCTATTATTAATCAAGGGAAGTTTGGAATATTCTTCCC
>JAISQH010000653.1 GCA_031274385.1 Planctomycetaceae bacterium
GAATTGATGATGGCTCTTTCGTTTATCTTGTATTGTTCGTCTGGTTCGTGTCTCAAAAAAATGGTGGGGTAGAACAAGGGCAAGCCCCCGTCGCTAACGTCATGCGAAGCGTTTTTTTAGTTTTTTTGATCTAACTATTCGATTTATTCCGTTTTTTTTACTAAATTTCAAAAAAAAGCAAAAATATTTGGCAAGTTCCATTGACAAATTTTACTAATCCATGTAAGAACTTGGTGAAAATTATTTATTGAATCCGTTGTGCTGTTCCGTTGGTAAAATTAAAGAGGAGGAAATCACCTCGTTTTTCAGAAACGCTTGCCGGAACATTGAGCCGGATATTTTATTTCTTTCAATCTCAAACTCCACAAAATTATGGTTGTTAACGCAAATACAAAGAAGGGTTTTTCACTGGTTATCGTCGAATCGCCCGCTAAAGCGAGGACGATCGGTCGTTTTTTGGGCAATGACTTCGTTGTTGAGGCGAGTATTGGTCATATTCGGGATTTGCCGAGTGTTGCCGGTGAAATCCCGGAAAAATACCGGAAGGAAAAATGGGCGCGGCTTGGTGTCAATGTTGATGCCAATTTCGAGCCGATTTATGTTGTACCGGACGAAAAACGGAAACAGATCAAAAAATTAAGCGACCTTATCAAAGGCGGCGCGAAAGAAGTCTATCTCGCAACAGATGAAGATCGTGAAGGCGAAGCGATTAGTTGGCATCTTGTCGAAACACTCAAACCGAAAGTCCCGATTCATCGGCTTGTCTTTCACGAAATCACGAAGAAAGCCATTCAAGACGCTTTGGCGTCGCCGCGTTCCATTGACAACGATCTGGTTCAGGCTCAGGAAACACGCCGGATTATTGACCGGCTTTACGGTTATGAAGTCTCGCCGTTATTATGGTATAAAATTCGTCCCAAACTTTCGGCGGGGCGTGTTCAAAGTGTGGCGGTGCGGTTGATTGTCGAAAGAGAACGGGAACGAATCGCGTTCCGTTCGGCAAGTTATTGGGATCTTTTGGGAAATTTCACCACAACAAACGAAACGAACGAAGCAAAACCGTTCCAAGCCGGTTTGATTTCCGTCGGCAACCGTAAAATTCCTGTTGGCAAAGACTTCGATCCTTCAACCGGTCAACTGCTGAATCCGAACGCCTGCCTGTTACTTGACGAGACCGCAGCCTTGAACCTAGTGACCCGTCTTTTGCCGTTGCCCGCTCAGATCAAATCGGTTGAGGAAAAACCTTACACGGAACGCCCTTATGCGCCGTTCACTACCAGCACGCTTCAACAGGAAGCAAACCGGAAACTCGGATTGACCGCCCGAACAACAATGAGTTTGGCACAAAATCTGTATGAAAACGGTTACATTACTTATATGCGAACCGACTCGACCAACCTTTCCGACGAGGCAATTCGGGCGGCAAGAAATCATGTTTTGAATGAATACGGCAAGGACTATCTGCCGGCTTCACCGCGAATTTACAAGACCAATGTTAAAAACGCACAGGAAGCCCACGAAGCGATTCGTCCTGCCGGAAGTTCTTTTGAATTGCCGGAAAATCTGAAAGGTAAATTGACCAACGAACAATTTCGTCTCTATGATTTGATTTGGAAACGAACGGTTGCGTCCCAAATGTCGGATGCGCGGGGCAAACGCAAGCAGTTGATTGTCGAAATTGACGATGCTCAATTTTCTGTCAGCGGTAAGACGATTGAGTTTCCCGGTTATCTTCGGGCTTATGTTGAAGGTTCCGACGACCCGGATGCGGAGATTGCGGATCGGGAAGTTTTGCTGCCGTCAGTTCGTCCCGGTGACGTGTTGAAAACGCTTGCCCTAGAACCGAAATCGCATACCACCATGCCCCCGTCACGTTATTCCGAAGCCGCACTGACCAAAGTGTTGACTGACAAAGGGATCGGCAGACCGAGTACCTACGCTTCGATTATCGAGACGATTTTGAACCGCAATTACGTTTTCAAAAAAAGCGGTGCGTTGGTTCCGACGTGGGTGGCGTTTGCGGTCTGTCAGTTGATGGAAAAACATCTGCCCGATTTAATCAATTACGATTTCACGGCTCAGATGGAAGACCAACTTGACGCAATCAGTCGAGGTGAATTGGGACATCTTCATTATTTGAGAGATTTTTATTTTGGCGCGGGAGCCGGTGAAGACAGTCCGAGCGGTTTGAAACCGTTGCTCAATCACAAGACAGAAGAAATTAACGCACGGGAAGTCAATACGATTCCTCTGATTTATCAGGACACGAAAGCCGAACCGATTGTTGTTCGGATTGGCAAGTTTGGTCCGTTTTTGCAACAGGGAGAACGAACCGGCAATATTCCCGAAGACTTGCCGCCGGATGAACTGACTTTTGAAAAGGCAATGGAGCTTTTCAATAATGCGCAACGAGCCGAAGAACCGCTTGGTTTTGACCCGGAATCCGGCAAGCCGATTTTTGTTAAAAGCGGTCGTTTCGGACCGTACGTCCAGCGAGGCAACCCCGATGATGAAGACAAACAAAACGCTTCACTGCTTAAAGGAATGACGCCGGAAACCATTGATCTTGAAACGGCACTCCAATTATTGAGTTTGCCGAGAAATCTTGGTAAAAATCCGGCAAATGACGAAGACATTTTGGCAAGAGACGGTAAATTCGGACCGTACATTGTTTGCGGTACGGAAACCCGGTCATTGCCGAACGGCATTTCACCGTTGGAAATCGAACTTGATCAGGCACTTGAACTATTAGCGCAACCGAAATTTCGGGGACGGCGCGGAGGAGCCGGTAAACCAACCGAACCGCTCAAAGCGTTTAACGAATCGCCGGTGACGGGCAAGCAAGTCAAATTGCTTTCGGGACGATTCGGGAATTATGTAACGGATGGCGAAACGAACGCCACCTTGCCGAAAGAAATCACGGTTGAAGAATTAACGTTTGATCGTGCCCTTGATCTCCTTGCCGAACGCGCCGCCAAAGGTCCCGCTCCCAAACGTACCGCAAGAAAAAAAGCCGTTAAAAAAACAACCAAAAAATTTGTTAAAAAATTTGTTAAAAAAACCGTCAGGAAAACAACAAAAAAATAATTGTTTTTATTTCTGCTGTATATCCCGTATGCCGGAAGAAAAATGTTGAGAACATCTCAAAATCAGGATTCATCACGAAAATTACGAAAGAACATGAAATAATTTTTTTGAGTTTTTAAAAATAGTGCATTGGGTTGTAAAAAAAAAATCTGACGTTATATTACATTAGTGTTTAGTAAAAACTTTTTGGAGTTCACCGTCAGTTTTACTTAGAAAACCAGTTCATGACTGGAAATTTCAACTGTAGTTAGGTTTAGTTTTGTGGTTTTCAGTTATTTCGATCACCGCTTTTTCTCTTTATTTTTTGAAAAGGAGATTTTCAATGAACAAACAATTTTTTCGATGGAATGTCGCGCAACTTATTATTGCCATAGGAATTTGCCTATCAGTAATCGGTTTTACAAACCATTTCGCTAATGTTGTCTATGCTGCTTGTGGTAATACTGTTAGATCAAACAGTCCTTGCCGGACGCAAATTTTGGCTTGTACTCCGGTAAATGGGAAATGCCCTTCAATTGGTGAGGAAACTCAAAAAGGGAATTTTCAATGTGATATGCCAAAATCCTATGTTACGTGTACGGGAACGGGAAATTTGGCACCTTGTTATAATAAATTTGGCTGTATAAAAAAAACAGTCGGGTTAGGTTGTGAGATGGATCCCGATGCGGAAGTGGAAGCTGGACAGCAAGAGACATTGAAAGAAACTGGTTGTCCCGGATAATTTGTTTAGAATAGGGAACAACCAGGTCTGTCGGAAACTTCTAAAAACTCATCATTTCACCAAAAACTATTCGTAAATCCTTTATTTTTCGTGGCAGGATTTGTGAAAAATGAGGTTTTTAGAAGTTTCCGACAGGTCATTTATTGCTAAAATTACTATGAAAATTTTTTCCTTTATCCTGTGTATTATGTTTAGAAATTCGATGATGACGAGTATTGGATTGGGATTCTTTTGTATTATTTCGGTAATTATGACCAGTTCTACTTTTGCCGATGATCCAATATCGTTAGAACCTGTTGTTCTTTTAAAAAATATTGTTCAGGCTAGAAATTTGATTCATTCCGGTCATGTCGTCGTTGATTCACAAGCGGAAATCAATGGTAAAAAATCAGTTCCGATACACTGGGAAATTTTATTTGATGGAACAAAAACCCGTGTCAATCAAATAAACAATAGTTCGGTTGTAACAGTGTGTTTGGATTGTTATGCGAACTACACACGACTATATTACACAACAGAAAAAGATATAACTTCACAATTTGAGAATGCTCTCGTTTTTTACGATGGCTACGATGCACCTGGATTGCGGCTTTCAATACCCGATCCGAAATGGGCAGGGTATTTACCTTATTCGTTTCTTGGTTCAGTTCATACCAATCCGTTATTGGTTTATAGTTACGATTATCAAAAAAATGGGTACGAATTTCAAATGGTAGCCGATACTCTTGGCGGACATGTTTGTTGGAAAATTAGTTTCCCGTTACATCTTAATTCTGGTGATTCGCAACTGACTATTTGGGCGGATCAAAAAAACTCAGATCGAGTATACCGTGTTGATTGTCATTTGCCTCAAGAAAAATCTGGAGATGGTATTGATTATTTAGACAGAATTGATACAAAAGGCGAAGTTATAGAAAAGAACATCTGGTTTCCTATACAAACACATTTTAGCCGTACAGAAAATGGTAAAGTAACCCGTTCTTCAATAGCAAAATTTCAGATACTTTCGCTCAACCAGCCGCTTCCTGTTGATACCTTTTCACCAAAGAGTATTGTTAAGCCGGATACACCGGTTGCTTGGCATTTAGATCGAGATCGCCCATTTCCAGAGGCAGAGTTGATTTGGGATGGCGAAAAAATTGTTCCCATTGATTATGTTAGTAAGATGATGCAAGAAGCACCAAGAATAGGAACTTTTAATATCATTTCTATTATTCTTGGTTTGGTATTGATCAGTTTTGGAATCGGCTTAAAATTGTATAAAAAATATCAATGAACGATAAAAAAATGACAGTAAAAAATCAATTCTTCCAATTCTATTTTTTGGATTGAGCGGTTTACTTTTGTTTTTTGCTTTCTTTGTAATTTTAAAGGATGTTATTTGGTTTGACACAACTTTGTCTCCTCGTTCCCATCTTGTTTTTACACCTTCAACGGTTCAATTGGGTTCGATATCTCCGGGAAGTGTAACAGGTAAAGCAGTCATTACTAATATGTCACATAAATCAGTTACGATAGATTCCGTGACAAAAACATGTGATTGTGCGCAAGTTTTGCTTGGACGCGGAATTTTGTTGCCCGGTGCAAGTCGAGAAATTTCATTTCAATGGGACACACGCGGTAAACGTGGTCATAATGAAACGTCAATAGGAATTATTTATTTTACGGAGAAAGACACAACGCAACGGGTAGCCATCTTGGTTCTTGAGGCAACAGTGGTTCCCGATTTTGAGGTAATACCAAGTAAGTTGGTTTTTCTTTCAGATGAACAAAAATCTGTATCATTTTCTTTGAAGGCAGTTGGACAGCATGACGTACAAATTAAAGACGCAATGATAAATCATCCTGCATTTACTACCATTGTTACAGAAGACGGAATGACTGTAACTGTTTCATTCGAGCCGGAATTGTGGTTGGATAATGTTCGAAATTTGGCAGTTCAAATGTTAACGTCAAGTAGTAATGAACCAATTTTTCAGGTTCCGATCAATATTATTGTTGCTAATAATTGATCTGTGGAATGTCACGTTTAAATCTGTTTTGATATTTTTAGTTGTTGGTTGACAATTCCCTATTCACCCCTTGAAGGGGAAGAGGGGGAGGATGAGGTGAATCACCGTGTTTTCAAAAAGTTTGACCTCTCACCTACACAAATATTGAACGAATTTTTTTGAAAGGTAGGTTAACTTGTATTGCCCAGAAAGGGCGTTCTACCTCAACCCACCGCAACACGGTGGACTGGGATACACTGCCCTTTCAGGGCGAATTCTAAAATCACGGCATCCTTATAAAATTAACACACTATTCTGTGAACGGGAGGAAAAAGATTCGTCTGTTTCGTTTATTTTGTATTCTCAAAAAAACTCATGACGTTTTATTTCAATATTAAAAAATCAACGGAACAAAATATTGTTCTTTTTTTATTTTGTTAAAATTTCTTTGTTTTTATAAATTGTCACACAATGTCTATTGAAACTCCTGATCTTCGTTCGCCTGTTCAGTTTTTGAAGGGGGTAGGTGCGCAGCGGGCTGAGATTTTGAAACGAATTGGCATTTGGCGGGCATCTGATTTATTGTTCTATTTTCCGCGTGACTATCAGGACATGACGGAGCGCCGTGAAATTGAGCAACTTGAAGAGGGCAACAAACTGCAAACGATTGTTGGTACTATCGAGGAATGGGACACACGTTCGACCAGTCGCGGTCAACTTCTTAATCTTATTGTGAATTGTAACGGTAAAGGTTACGTGAAGGGTCTTTGGTTTAAGATGCCGTTTATCATGCGGGACTTTGCCAGAGGGCGGCGTGTCATGTTGACCGGCAAACCCAAGTTTGATCATCCTTTTTGGGTGATGATGCATCCGCAAATCACGTATCTTGCGGAGACCGAAGAAGAAGACGAGGTGGAACCGTATTTACCGATTTATCCGTTGACGGAAGGGCTGAAACAATTTCATCTCCGCAGGATTCTTCGTGAAATGTTGCCGGTTTATGCGCCGTTGCTGGACGAAGTTTTTCCCGAATCGTTTTTAACCGAACACAAATTGTTACCGATTCGGGAAGCGATTCCGGCGATTCATTTTCCGCCGGACAAGGTTACGTTGATGTGGGCAAAGCGTCGTTTTATTTATCAGGAGTTTTTTGTACTGCAACTTGGTTTGGCGGTTCGGCGGCTTCAACACCGAACTCATCTGAAGGCATCGCCGTTGCCTGTTGATCCGAAGATTGACGTACGGATTCGGCAACGATTTCCGTTCACGTTGACGAAAGCGCAAGAGCGTGTCATCAAGGAAATTTCGGACGATATGTCGAGACCGATTCCGATGAACCGATTGTTACAAGGCGATGTTGGCAGCGGTAAAACGGTGGTGGCGTTGTACGCGATGCTTCTTGCGGTGGCGCACGGACATCAAGCGGTATTCATGGCTCCGACCGAAGTGTTGGCGCGGCAGCATTTACGGACATTAACCCGGATGCTTGAAAACAGTCAGGTCAGGATTGCTCCGTTATTTGGCGGACAAAAATCGAGTGAGCGAGCCGGGGTGTTGCAGGATATTGCAACAGGATCGGCTCAAATGATTGTCGGAACACAAGCGATTATTCACAATGAAATTCCGTTTCAAAAACTTGGATTGGTTGTGATTGACGAGCAGCATAAATTTGGAGTGATGCAGCGTGCTGTTTTGAAGACCGGCGAGAAATTTGATCCTCATTATCTTGTGATGACGGCGACGCCGATTCCGCGAAGTGTAACGATGACATTGTTTGGCGATCTTGATGTATCCATTATGAACGGAATGCCGCCGGGTCGGCAAAAAGTAACAACTTATCTTGCCGAACCGGAACGCCGTACCGCTTGGTGGGATTTTATTGCACGAAAAGTTTCGGAGGATGGTTGGCAAGGTTACGTTGTTGTGCCGTTGGTGGAAGAGTCGGAAAATTTTGACGCACGAAATCTTCAGGAAGTTTACGAACAATTATCGACCGGTCCGTTCAAAGAGTTTCGGCTTGGCGTTCTTCATGGTCGAATGTCTGCCGAAGAAAAAGAAAAAATCATGTTTGATTTCCGAACCGGTGAGATTCAGATTTTGATTGCAACAACGGTTATTGAGGTTGGAGTTGATGTACCGAATGCGAATTTGTTGACGATTGAAAGTGCGGAGCGTTTTGGATTATCGCAACTTCATCAATTACGTGGTCGGATTGGACGCGGCAAGCATCCCGGTTATTGTACGGTATTTTACAATACAACAACGGAGGAATCGCAAAAGCGGTTACAGGCGTTTGCGAAGTTATCGGACGGATTTAAACTGGCGGAAAAGGATTTTGAGATTCGCGGAGCCGGTGATTTGTTTGGTACTCAGCAACACGGAATGCCGCCGTTTCGGGTGGCGGATTTGGTACGTGACAAAGAGATTCTGTACGAAGCCCGGCAAGACGCGACCGCAATGGTACTTGCTGATCCCGGTTTAGCGCAACCGGAACACGCCAAACTCCGCCGTCAAATGCTGGGACGTTACGGAAAAGTTCTCAACCTCGGCGATGTCGGCTAAAATTCGTAAACAATTATTGTAGCTATTCATGAACATTTTATCTTTCACTGCAAAACTACGAAGAAGCACGATTGCCGGAATGTAACTGTCTATTTTAATAAATCGTTTGGTCTATTTCAATGCGTTTATTGTAGGGGCAACCCTTGCGGTTGCCCTGTATTAATATTGATTTAGATACA
>JAISQH010000061.1 GCA_031274385.1 Planctomycetaceae bacterium
TGACAAGTATGAACAATTGTGTACGGAAAATCATCAGACTCGGTTTTATAACCGCGATCTTCCAACTCACGGCAGGCTTGGTTCGGGTCTTTCGGGTAACGCAAATCGTCAGGAAAATGACTAGGGCGGCGATTGCGAACGAGTTTTTGGTATTCAGGTCTGGTAAGTCCGGACATGGTTCGTGATGGGGTTAAGGGTAAAAGGAAGCGAAAACCTGTCCCGCAAACATTAGGGACAAAGTGATATTTGATCTCCACAATTTTGAAAATTGTCGAAAAGGTTTGTGTCGGATTGGCAAGTTAAGGAGTAAAGATTGGTGTTGGCGGCGATTGTTTATCAGGGAAGTGATGGTTTTGGAAGTCCGTCTTCATCTTCCGACAACCAATCATTTTTCACCAAAAAAACACGCCTACACCCTCCATGAAATATGCATAAAAAGCCGAGATCATTTTTTTGCATGTTTGTAACTCATTTATTAATAATAAGTTACAACGAAAAAAAATATTTTATGCAATGCATAAAAAGCCGAGAATTGCATATTGCCCATTTTAACATTGCCCAAATTACGTATTTTCACGTAAAAATTGCCAAAAATACATAAAAAAACACCCATCAGGTAATCCTGACGGGTGTTAAAATATAAAAGATAGGCAAATTATTAACTATTCAGTATTGCCCCAAGATTTTCAGCATTTTCCCAAAGGGTACGCAATACAACCCCTTTTTCATCTTTGAGGCATCGACTGACAACATCCTGACTTGTACCGATTCGTTTTGCCAACTCCTGTTGGGTAGGACGCGGAAGTATTTCTCCGCCTGAAACGTAATAATAATCTTTTGCTTCTTGGTAATGTTTTTTTAATTCAGCAATGAGTTGGTCAATTTTAACAAGGCGTCTACGTTGGCGTTTCGGTTCATCCTCAACCGGTTCCAACTCAGCATCAATCGAAGTCATATCAATGGTCAAACGGAGTGAATCGTCCAATGTTCCAATTTCTTCTATCGGGAAACAGCGGTTTGGCAGGCAATCGATAAATTCGATATCCGCCATTGTTGGAACAATTAATATTGCCGTTGGATGCGGTAGAAAAATATCACGCAATGTTCGGCGAACATCAAAGTCCACACAACGAATATAATAAAAGTCACGTCGTTTCCGGCGTCCAAGTTGCCAGACGAGACGGGGGCTGACTTCATTAAATGGAGCAGAAAATCCCATCGCCTCGCCGATTTTTCGTAACAATGCAGAAAGAACAATCTCCCATCGTTGAATTTCTTCCGGTTCGATTCGATAAAAACCACAACCGCATCGCACTGATGGAATCGGTTTTTCAAATTTGGGATTGTCCACCCAAATGACTTCGCCGCCGCCGTCAAAACAGTCACATCGATAAAATTCCGAAGGCGTTGTTGGACGGAGTAAACCAATGTTGATCAATCCTTGAATATCGAACTTGGAGTCATTCTGGAATATCATGTAGCCCGCATCATCATAATGTGACCGGTACAAGAGCGTCTCCAGCAGGTTCAGTTTTGTTTTGACCATGTTCGATTCCCCATTGTTGAAGATAAAATTGAGCTTTCTCGACAAAAGCAGGTTGCTGGTTTTTAAGTGTGCAAAAATGTGGAATTCCTATCTCGAAGGTGAGTGTTTTATATTTTCCGGTAACGGGATTCTGAAATTCGAAACGAAATTTTGCTTTTTTAACAGCAGCATATTTCAATGCCATCGTCAACTTAACACTACCCATTGCCAATTCACGGGCGGAGTGAGAGCGTCGTGAAACAAAAATGACTTCTTTGTCGTTCTCCCACGCGAGTGCCAACGAAACAACACGGGCGTTGATGTGATCTTCCGGGCGAGTATGTAACGTAAAATCAGGGTCAAGCAGCATTGCCAGATGATAGGGGGACTCCTTCTCCTCCTCTGGAATCACATCAAGCAATATCCGCAGAAAGATGACTTCCAACTCTTCCAGAATCTTTTTGGGTAGTTTGGCATACAGTTCAGATGTTCCTTCAATACTGTTATACGCAAACACGATTTCAAAGGTCGGGCGGATTGTTTGTGAAACAAGAATCTCATTTTCGTCATGAATATATGAATCTTGCACGTAATCATCCGGGTAAGCGAAAAAATAAAACGAACCATTGGGTCGAGAAAACATCTCAACAGTACAAACAAATCCGCGTCCTTGTTTTGCACTGAAAAACTGTTCGAGTTCATTTTCCAATTCGGTACGTTTTTCCTCGTCAAAGGTTGGTGTTATTTTAGGAAGATCGAGACGTTTTCGCCATTTTGAAAGCGAATCGACTTCAAAATACCGGATGGCATGTTCGAAAATATCACGATGGTGAAGCCATGCGGATAATGATTTTGTATAAAGGTTATTATCTGATACATAAATCGATTTCCACGAGTCCTCTGCTGCATGGAGTTCCTCTGCTGCTTTGCCGAGTTCTTCCATTCCCTTTTCACAAGCCAACGCGTGAATATCTCGTAACGCAACCTCCACCCGATCACGCAACTCAGGCGGAAGTGCATCGAACAATTTGTATAAAGGTTCAATATGACGACGGTTGACGTCTTCCCAAAGAAACCCATCAACTTTCACTCCGATCAACTCAAAAAAGGATTGAAGCAAGGACTTATCCACCATGCGAAAAACTGTTCCAAAAGAAAATTGTCGTTTCATAAAACATTCTCCTAAATGTCAAGATGTCAAAAAAAGGGTAAGACTGAACAAGTGGGATTTTCGTCCATGAAATAAACTCCGTCGTTACATCGTTTTTCCCGACAACGATATCGTATTAAGTTTAGTGTTACTGTAATCCATCCGAAACGTGTATCGTTAAGTTACTGATACCGCATTCTCCTTAAGCATTTCCTTTGCCATCTCGAACATCTCCTTATGTTCCGTCCAAGCCCCAATTGCGTGCAGGTACGCCGACGCCCCCACCGGAAACATACGTTCCCAATAAGTGAGACCGCATTTTCGTGTCGTCTCTTCCAAATTTGTCTTCCAATAAATCCCGCCAACTTTGTAGGAGTTGTTACCGGATTCCATATTGCTCCAATTCCAAACATAACCGACTGAATGGATAACTCATGATTGCCGTCACGGTTAAAGACAAATAATTAATATTCAGTAATTATTAATGGTTGCGAAGTAATCGCACAACATTGCAACAACTCATAAACCAGTTTCGGTTTCGCAATCTTAATTGGTTACAGATTATTAAATATTTTTCGAATGAGGTCAAGGCATCTTGAAAAAAGTTTGGATTTTTTCTTAAAAAATTCCTCAGTTTTAATTATAATAACGTTTAATCTATTAATAATGAATTTACCCCCCAAAACGGTTGGACAGGTTTTTCCGATATGTATGTTTATAGATACACAAGGTTGGTAACTTCCTCACCTTTAACACTGGATTTTCCAGTGTATTCGCCATCTAAAAATTTTTTCAAAAAAATTTTCTGCACTCGATTCCTCGTCCAGACAAAGAGGGAAAACCTATTCGTTCAGAGAATGAAAACGGAATGAAAAAAGCCGAATGGTTTTCGCAGGGACTGCGATGCGGAAAATGACTGATTGTTTTTTGTCTGAAAAAACTGTTTTTATTGAAATAAATATCACCCAATGCTACCAACGCATTATAGTATACTGTATACATATATACTGTCAGCCGACATCTCACTCTCCACCAAATCCCAATCCGAAACAATCAGGGAAATTTTAACGGAGTGAAAATGTAAAATTTAATATTTATGAAAACAATTATTTTTGTCTGAAAAAAATGTCTTTATTAAAATAAATATCTTTTCTGAATTATGATCCGGCGGCTTGGTGGAAAAAGTAAAATAATTGTCATTTTCGATACAATTGCATTCTTTCGTTTTTGACCGACATTGGATGATCACAGTTTGGGCAAAAGATTTGTTCGCAATAGGGGAGTATCTCTTGAATGTCATTTAAATCAACAAAATTTTTACATTCCGTACATTTCACATATTTTGTATCATATATTTTTGAATCGGGCATTTTGATCAGTAGAGCAATTTTTCCTGCGATTTCACCGCCCGGCTCATTCCAAAGATGGTACAATGTTTCGCGTTTCCAATGCCGGTTCGGACCGAAGAGCGGATCATGAACAATCATTTCCTGTTCACGGTGAAGTAAATGAACGATAACCGAATAATGTCCGAAATGGACGTTATTTAATAAACGATGATTGATGATGATTCTACAGTCCATGTTCTTTTGATGTACGGCGCAAAGTCCTTTCCAAGAATCATTGAACCGAACTATCATCGTCTGAAGTCCTTTGTTTCTTGCATGAGCGGCTAATTGTGTTATTCGTCGCGAATATCCGGTTTCTTGTAAAACGGTTCTTTGATCAGCGTTCCATCCGAAAGAACGATAAATCATCACAAGAGCCGCCGCACCGCAAGAGTGCAATTCCAATTGTTGTTCAAACGGTATCATGAAAATTTATTACAAAAATCTTTTGGAAACGCTTTGATCAGTTTTTCCTGATCAATCGGTTTCGGTTTGGGAATGTTCGGGATATGTTGTACAGATTCTTCAATCGAAATGTCCCAAAGCGTTTGATCTTCCCGTCCTGTGCTGAGAAAATAATCAACGAACTTGAAATGCGGTTCCCACACCTGACTTTTCTGCCGCAAAAGAACAACAGGAACACCATAAGCCTCCGCAAGAATCAATCCGTGCAGTGAACTTGTAACAAGAATTTTTGTTTTGACAATCCGGTCAATGACCGTTTTCGGCGATTCCGAAGCATGGATGATCGGTAATTTTGCCTGTTCGCCGAGATATTGTAACTTATTGTCAGAATAGTGCGGTAGGATTGTTATCTCAACCGATGCCATAATTTTAGGACGATAAATCATCGGCATAAGGATTGCCGGATCACCGTAGATTTCCGGGCATTCAATTCCTTGTTCCAGAAGAAAGTTCCGTGTTTTCTGTCCGCGAACCGCATAAACGACGAGTTTTTTTGACAGCAATCCTTCCTGACGTAAACCGGTTCCCCAAATGGAATCCCCATTTTTGGCATAACCGAGTACCGAACCGAGCGCAATCAATTTATTCGGTTTTTCAGAACAAACGACTTCCTTCTTGGCGAAATGTTGAACAATAATCGGCGCAAGTTGATCGCCGAAATTGGGCTTGGCTCGCCACCAATAAAGCGGAACAGACATAATGATCCCCCTGAATAAAATAATAAAAATGATTCGGGAGATTCGGTTGATGTAAAAAGAATTCTATCATACCTTCTTCTTTTTCGCAAGAGTCGGCATGTTCCAGTCCATTTAATCGATACAAATAACGCTCTTGCCGTTTCTTTCGATTTCATTACATTTTTGGTAAAAGTTAAATTCGATACGTTTTTTTGATTTGTTGTTCTAATATTTTGTTTTTTCTTAGCAATCAATATTTTTTCGTTTACACTTGACATGATGTCCTGATTGTTGATTTTTCAATAATAGGTTCCCTGACGTTTTTGTACCGATGTTTTCTCCGAAATCATTTTGGAGTATTCATATCGGCAAAAACACCTTGTTGGTGTTGATGCCAGTTAGTCATCACTGTTTTCTACCAATTAAGGAGGTTTAGCATGTGTCAGATTCGTTCTTACATCAAGGATTTTTGTGAACATGCAAGTGGTCATTGTGTTTGTCATCACCAAACCGCACGTCCAAGTCTTTGTCTCAACCCTGCTTGCGGCAAAACATTCCAAAGCCGTTGCCCGGCGCAGCTCTTTTGTTCGCTCGAATGTCAGGAGCAAACAGAGTTTGGAAGGTCTATCCTTCAATTGGTTGATCGGGAACAAATTCATAATGACAAAGTGAAACGTCATCAGGAGCAAGTTCGGCAAGCATGTCGAAAATACAAAAAAACGGAAAAAGGCAAAATTCACCGGCGTCTTCAATGCAAACGCCGCCGCAAGAAACTCAAAGGGATTAAATCAGTAGCGGTTCTGGAGGTTGGTTTGTGATGATCCTTCATTGGCATCAACTATTATAACGAACCTCCCGATCACATGGGAATTTCGGTGCAGATTATTTGCACTGAACCGAAAATCACCGATGATCAATCAGTCATCGTCTTCTCATCGAACAAACATTTTTCCTGTGAGTCAATTGATGTTGTTTCCTGCGTTTTACAACCGTTGGTGACTGTTGATTCGGTCTTAGTTACGGTTACGTCTGCTTTCGCATCAACAATCGAGACAGAATCAAAATCTGTACCGGTACAACCGCTCTCTTCCCCGGCAAGCGGGTCATCTTTATGCAAGATTGCGCCCCTTTCTTCCGATTCCGAAGAGATAATATCGACGGAGGGTTATACATGTAACGAGCATTCTGAAAAAAATCCAAAAAAACTTTGCGAACGTCCCGGTTGTCCTAATCATTTTGTTCCCGATATTCGGACACGGAATCATAAGTATTGCAGTTACAAATGTTACAATGCGATTCGCCGTTCCCGAAGCAGGCTCATTCGTTGTTACCATTTGACTGGTTGTCGATTCGCTTTGGAGATTTATTGGCTTCTCGGCGGGACATTACACCGTCTGGAGTAGATGTCGGACATAGCGAAAATCGTCTTCTCGTGGTATTCTCCCTTGCGTTGCGAGCGAAAGGCTGTTCGTTGTTTGCCTTCACAAATTTTCAGTAACGTTTTTTAAGGAGTTTCGGTTGATGTCCGAGAGAGGAAATACACGAAGAACCAAAGTGCTGAACAACAAAGAAGTGGAGGAATTCCGTCATTTTCATTCCGGGTTACTTGAACGTTGCCCGCGTTGTGGTCGGATCATATTCCAACCTTGCCTCGCTTGCCTCACGGAGCTGGAAGGAGAGGTTGATGATCCATTTGATGCGGAGTCAGGTGATCCTGATTTGTTACGAATTCAGCTTGATGATGAAGAACGTCGCCGTTATGAATACCTGCATTTGGAAAAGATAGCAGAGACAGTCCGTCAAGGGGAGCAGAAAGATTCATGAAAGAACAATATGGTACGACTCTTATTATTGTAACGTTATTGTTTCTCGTGTTCTCACGACCAGCAGTTTCACCGGAGCCGGAACCGCCGCTTGCGTTGGAAATTGATCGGGAGCGGATTCGGGTAATCGGAACACTAATGAGAATTGTTTCGGACGAAATGATTCTTGCAGCTGACAGCGACAATATCGAAGAACATTTGCTCGGCAAAGCGGAAGAAATATTCGACGATTTTGCACGGGAATCCGATTTTCCGGGTCCGGATAGGATAACAAAACCGCTTGCGCGAAAGATGGTACGACCTGTCACAAAAACAATTATCCGATATGTGGACAAAAAAAGTCAGGAACTTTCACAGGAACAAGGAGAAACAGAATGAATACAACAGTAATGATTCTTGCCGGTCTTGGCGGGTTCCTTTGGATTGTTGCCATGATCCGGGACTCAATCAAAAAAACGACCAATCATTCCGTTTGGAAAAGACTGTTTGATTATTTTGTGCGAAAACCAGATACGGAGATTGTTCCGAATGGTGTTCAGGAAAGTACTTCGTCGCCAACCTCAATAACCATTGAAGCGTTGGAAACCGAACTCGGTATTACTCCCGACGCTTATTTGTGCGACAGAATTTCTCGTATTAACGAAGCACTTGTTGCGCGGCGTGATGGTAGCAAAACCAAGAAGGGAGGTACGAAATGAAAAATCTCGGACTCATTTTGATTTCCGTTGCGCTGGTATTGGCGTTTCGTCCAGAC
>JAISQH010000139.1 GCA_031274385.1 Planctomycetaceae bacterium
TTATAAACGATTGACAACATACTAGTATTTTTCGTGATGTTTCGTGTTTTTCGTGGTTGAATCCCACAAATGGATTACTGGATGCGAAAAAGAGGTTCGTTTGACTCTTTGCGTCTTTGAGCGCAAAATAAAATTGACAGTTACAAAAAATCATTTCGCTGATTGCCCCTGAATTTATCAGAGCGGAAACGACGCCGTTGGAAATTACTGTTCCCGGCGAAAATGTGTACAATATTACAGTTACGAAACCTTAGTTTTACAATCTTTAACCATTTTTACAACTTTTAACCCAAAGGAACCCACAAATGAAAACGATGAAAACCATTTTTCGATTGCTGATTGTAACGGTTTTTTGTACCGTTATTTTCTCAAAACTCGAAGCGGCTGAACCGGTATCACCGGAATCTGCCCCGCCGTTGGAAAAACCGGGCTGGAAATTAACGTTTCACGATGAATTCGATGAACCGTTGCTTAACGATTTGTATTGGTATCCAGCCTATCGAACCGGTCGGGTTGACTATCTCAAACGAATCGGTACTAAGGTTATCGGCGGAGCAAAAATGTATCACAATTCTAATGCATATTACAAAATCGAAAACGGGATTTTAAAATTGATTATTGATGAAAATATGCCGCCCCGCCTGAAAAAAGAAGACCCGGCAGTTTCCTGTCTGATGACTTCCGATCACCGTTTCGGCGAAACAACAAAAGATTATCAACTTCTTGAGAAATTCGCACAAAAATATGGCTGGTTCGAAACTCGTTGTAAAACGGTAACAGGTTCCGGTTTGTACAGTGCATTTTGGTTACATCAAACCGATCCGCTGGATCAGGAATACACCGCAGACGGACGACGGAAACAAGTCGGTGATGGTGTTGTCGAAATCGATATTTTTGAACAACTTGGCAAAGATACCAAAGCAGGGTTAAATCTGTTCAATATCCATTTTACAAAGCATGCCCATTATACGTTACCAATGGGCTTTGATCCATCCGAAGATTTCCATGTCTATGCTGCGAATTGGAAAGAAGATGGACTTGATTGGTATGTTGACGGCAAAGTCATTCAATCCTACAAAGGTGAGACGCCAAAGAAAAAAATGTTCGTTCTTCTGGCTCTCTTTCAACTTCCCTGGTCAGGAAAACTTGATCCCAACCTGTCGTATCCAAAAACGTTCGAAGTAGATTACGTACGCGTTTATCTTCCCGAAGAAAAATAAACGTTCAAGTAATAGCGTATTCGTGACAACTTTTGGCATGTTACGAATACGCTATTCATCTTATGTCGTACGTTATTCCTATAACTTCCCAAGTAACAGTCTATTTTGTTTTTAAGGATTGCGCGCAAAGACGCAAAGAATTCAAGGTGAATTTTAATTTGTTCTGTTGACTGTACTTTCCAAGTTTTTTTCTATAAAAAACGCTTGAATAAGGGAATTTTGGTTTAAAATTCTTGGAAAGTGCAGATTTTAGTTTTGTCAGCAGATGATACAGATTTGACAGATTTTCATAAAAAACGAATCTGTAAAATCTGTTGACAATAACAACAATAATGGAACAAGTCTATTAAAATCGTTCCCCACAAAAAATGAAATCATCAGGCAATTTCTTTTCTGCCAGATGGCAATTTCCTGAAATTGTCAGTCTTAGACTGCCTATTTTGACAAAACAGGTTCATTAAAACGAACCGGCAATTCGATTTCGAATCCGGCTCCGCCGAGCGGCGAATCAATAACCCGAATCTCACCGCCGTGTTCCCGAATAATCTTGCTGGTAACTGAAAGACCCAAGCCGGTACCGTGTCCTTTCTTTTGCGAATAGAATGCCCGAAATAAATTGAGGCGTTGCGATTCGGGAATCCCGGAACCGTTGTCGTCAACTCTTATCAATACTATCGATTTTTCCGGTTGATAATCCATTTGAATCTGAAGTTTTCCCGATTGCCGATTCCCGTTTGAATGATCCAAACTTGATAAAAACGTCTTCATCTCCCAATCACCTCCCGAATCAACCGCAAGCCCCTGAGCAATATCCCGAACCTCATCCTTCGTTTTGACCGCCGCCGCATCAATACCATTTGTAATAAGATTCGTCATGGCACGGTGAATCTGCTCAACATCGAAAAAGAATTTCGGAATCGTTGTTTCCGCCTTGAACGTCATTTCAACCCCCGATTCCTTCGCCCGAAACCGCAACAATTCAACCGCTTCCGTAACCGTCTCAACAAGATCAGCCAATTCGTAGGACGGTTCCCGTTCCCTGCTGAGTGTCAGAATATCAAGAATCAACTGCGAAATTCGTTTTTGATTCTTTTCGACAATTCCCCAGCCGCGGCGAATCAGTTCGTCGTTCTGACTGTCAATACCGGTTCGGAGAAGATAGGAACCGCCATTGATTCCCTGCAAAATATTTTTAATATGGTGAGAAAGAGTCGATACCGTCTGACCCAACACGGCAAGATGTTCCGCCTGAATCATGCCCTGATAAAACCGCGTATCCTCAATCGCCAAAGCAGTTTGATGAGCAATTGCCATCAACAAACTGAGATGATCCGGTGTCAATCGCGGTGCCGGATCGGAATGGTAAAGCGTGTCGATGTAGATGATTCCGATCAGACCGTAACGCCCCAACATCGGAACACAAAGAATCTCACAAATCATTTGATCGTGTTCAGGGTGTTGTACGGTTGTCAGAAGACCCTCACGCCGCTTCATCACATACTCAAGAACCGACCGGTCAATAACCAATCGCGAAGATTCCTCAAAAGATTGGTCGTCAGGAAAATAACACGGCGTCTTGGGAATCAATTGACGTAAATCAGAATCGTAAAGCCAAATACAACCCTGATTGATCGGAACCCATTCGGCAATCCGTTTCAAAATTTGTTGCAAAAGGGCTTCGGATTCCAATGTTTGGCTTGTCACCAACGAAGTATGGTACATCATTTTCAAATGCGAACCAATTGCCGGAAATTCCCGATTTTTCGTACCGGACAACGTAGAAAAATGATT
>JAISQH010000173.1 GCA_031274385.1 Planctomycetaceae bacterium
GTGTCGATGATTGAAGAAACGTATAACGGCGGAGAGTACGAATATAACGACATTTGGCACCCCGGACGCGGCTCCTATTATTATTACTATTATGATGGCTATTTGTACAGCGGTTCTGCGCCAGGTTCGCACATTCCCGGCGGTTCCGCGCCAAGTACGCCTTCTGCTTATGGAAGTACAATTATTGTTGCTGCGCCGCTCAATTATACCGGAAATCCCAATTTCAACAATTTTGCCTTCGTCGATCCCGAAGCCATTCTGAACGAAAAATGCCCCAAACCGCCGGAACCAAGCATTCCCGAACCGGCAACGCCGCCAGAAACACCGGCTCCGCCAGCCAAGTCTTCCAGTTGGCTTGATCGTTTTCAAACAGTGCTGGATGTTGCCGGTTTTCTACCGGTTATTGGTTCAGTTGCGGATATTATTAACGGTGGAATTCATCTTGCTCGCGGTAACTACGTTGAAGCAGGTTTTAGTGTCATTGCCGTTGTTCCTGCTTATGGCGATGCTGTCGCGGGTGCACGAAAAGTCGCAAAAGCCGCCGATAAAGTCGGTGATATAATAAAAACTGGTAACCAAGCCGATGAAGCCATTGATATAACGAAAAAAATCGTTAATAATAATACGGCGACAAATGAAGCTGCAATAATCGGAAAAGATACCCAATACTCCCGTCCATCAGATTTTAGAAAAGGTGTTCGGGATCAAGTTTATGATGATGCAACTGAAGAATCTACTAAAGTTGCACGAGACCCTGTTACGGGAAAGTTTATTGGAAGAGATAGTAATTGGGATATGGGGCATAAACCGGGTTATGAATTCAAGAAGCATCAGCAAAGCGCAAAAGAACGTGGCATCTCACGATCAGAATTCCTTGATGAGCACAATGAACCTTCACATTATCGACCAGAGTTACGTTCGTCTAATAGAGGACACAAAGGTGAAGCCCCAGATAATATAGATTTATGGTAATATAAATATTTAATGATATCAACTTAACACATCTAAAAAACAATGTCAGATATTATTTCGCATGGAAAGCATGTTTGTAACCACCTTAAAACGTTGTTTGACGACAAACCATCGTTTTCAAGGTTTTGGGATTCTCAAAATGAAAATCCTATTACTATAGCAACCTGGCAAAATCGTCCAGAAATTGGATTATCTACCATCATGACAGTAGATTTATCCTACTATCCACTTGTGAAATATGGAGAGCTTTATACAAAAGGTAAAGCAGAAATTATGAGTGTATGTATTGGAGATGACCATACTGTCTTTGAGGATATCATTGCACAGTGTGCTCGATGCGTGGTTAATAAATATTTTTGTTGTCCTAATGCAATTTTTCCAGATGTCATTAAAATATATGTAACTTCCAGTGAAATGAAACATGTGTTTTTTGACAAACCATTTCTGTGGTCTGAAGATCTTTCTTGCGCAGTAATTGAAAATATCAAAACAATGTGGTTAATGGCAATCCCCATTTCTGATGCGGAGTATCAGTATGCGATTGAGCACAATGTCGAAAAACTAGGAAAATTATTTGAAAAAGAAAAAATAGAGTATTGGGATATAAATAGAAAGTCTATTTTATAATATGCTATGATTTATGTTAGTCAGAAAGTTTTGAAACGCCTTAAAATTTTCAGAACGATAAAGAAATTCGGGACGATTTTCAGAAAACGTTTCAAAAATTGAGATAAGTTATCGTTTAGATGATGCTCAAAGATGATAAATTTGTTCGAAAATTATATTTTGAGTGTACTGTGTGTAGATTGATCTTTGAAAATTAGGTAAAATATATTGTTTCGCTTGTGGCTGGGCGAATTATGATGGATATCTGTACAGTGTCACTGCGCCCGGTTCGCATATTCCCGGCGGCTCCGCGCCAAGTACTCCGTCCGCTTATGGAAGTACAATTATTGTTGCGCCGCTCAATTATACCGGCAATCCCAATTTTACCAATTTCGCCTTCGTCGATCCCGAAGCCATTCTGGACGAAAAATGCCCGAAGCCGCCAGAACCAAGCGTTCCCGAACCGTCAACACCACCGGAAACTCCTATTCCGCCAGCGGCACCGGTTTCGAACGATGCTCCCACACTTATTAATCGTTTATCGGGAGTATTTTCTGCGATTGGTGGAGTCGCACAAACTGTTGTTGGCGGATTCGGAATTGCTGGTGGAGTTGGCACTGCCAATCCACTCCTTGTTGTTGGCGGCGGAGCTTTAGCTCTCAATGGTATTGATAATGCCCAGGCAGGAGTTCGTCAAGCTCTGAGTGGACGTCCGGTTCAAACGGCAACATCCTCAGCAGTCGAAGCCGCAACCGGAAGTCATCTTGCCGGTGAAGGTACAAATCTTGCCATCGGACTTGTCGGTCCCGGTACTGTTGCTAAAATGGCTGGTGGCAAAGGCTTTTTCGGTTCCCTTAAGTCTGTTGCCGGAGATGCTTGGGGGGCGATCAAAGGTGCCGGAACAAGTATCAAAAATTGGTGGAAAGGAACACCAAAACCAGTTACGACTAATATTACCTCAGAGGTTCAGACTACACTTGATCGAATAAAAAATGGAGTTAAATTTCCACATAGAAATGATGGTGCAGTTTTTCAGAATAGAGAAGGGATATTGCCAACACAACCTTCTGGTTATTATCGGGAATATGTTTATCCAACTCAAGGTACAACAGGACCGGGAACGAAAAGAATTATTATTGGAGCCAATGGAGATATATGGCTTACATTAGATCACTATAGAACCTTTATTCAACTACAATAAATTATGGACAACTTTATTTTTTTAGACCATCCACAAGAGTTGAACATGGAAAATTCCCATGTTATAATAATGAACTCAAGTATTACAAGTAAAGAAGAATTAATGAGTGATTTTAATATAAAACTTTGTTTACCAAATTATTTTGCTCATAATTGGGATTCATTATATGATTGTTTATTTTCATTAGACTGGATTGAACAACAAAATCTTGTATTGATATATGAATATATTCCAAATCTTGATAATGAAACGCTTGTACAATTATTGAGTATTTTAAAAGATGCAATGAATACATGGAACAAAGATGATAGATATCAAATTCATATTGTTTTTCCCAAAAATTCTTATCAAAGAATTCATGAATTGATATAGAATTAGGGAAAACATTTTGAAGTACTTGATAATCGTGGTCGGATTATTGAGAGCATGCATGTACCAATTTATTGAAAGGTGATATAATGAAACTAGTTGTACAAATTAATCAATTAAAATTTGCAAATTCTATTGATTCTTTGATACCGGATTTCCTAGAAATTTCGGACGAAGATGAAGTTGGAATGTTTTATTTGTTCTATTATGATAACAATAAAACACTCATAGCAGATTATTGTTTTTTTTCTTTAGATGAGGCAAAAGAACAGGCAAATTTTGATTTTGGTATAGATTACCAAGATTGGAAAGAACAATGAGTCATCGCATGGTACAGCGGGTATGGTTCTCGTATCAACAAAAAAACTTTATTCATAATAGTTCCATGAAAATTACTGTTGATGAAATAAAACAATCTTTTGATAAAATTCTGAAGACTACACACCTCTATGGAACAGTGGCACTGCGCCGACATCGCACATTCCCGACGGCTCCGCGCCAAGTACTCCGTCCGCTTATGGAAGTACGATTATTGTTGCCGGAATACCTCTTAACTATACCGGAAATCCCAATTTCAGTAACTTCGCCTTCGTCGATCCCGAAGCCATTCTGGACGAAAAATGCCCGAAACCGCCAGAACCAAGCGTTCCCGAACCGGTAACGCCATCAGAAACTCCGGATCTGTCAGCAGCTCCAGTACAGCGAAGTTGGGGAGATTTCTTTAATGATGTTCGGAAAAGTTTGGCATCAGTGGTTGTATCGAAAGCGGAGATGACGATATCACCTGCAATACCTGTAACAAGAGAATTGGTTCATAACAGTACGACGGTGTACAATAATATGCGGGAGGCAGGTAATAGCAGAATCAAATCGGCAACGGTTGCGGTAGCATCTCAAGCGGCTCGATTGACCGGTGTTGAAAATGTCAGTTACGCATGGGACGGTACCGATCCTGTTACAGGCGAACAATACAGTGCAGGTTGGCGAGCAGCTTATACCGTTCTCGGTGCCGGAGAGCTGGTAGCTTCCGCCTTTGGTATTAAAGGTATCGCTGAAGGAATCATCGGTAGTGCCAAAAGTCTGTTGAAAAAACCATCATCAACGCCAATTCTTAAAGGCGGTTGTTTCCTTGCCGGTACATTGGTTTCTCGTTATCATACAGATACAATTGACAAAAAAGAGCTTGTTGGCATTGAAAACATTAAGTCTGGTGATCTTGTTTGGGCTTGTAATCCACGATTCGGGACGTGG
>JAISQH010000205.1 GCA_031274385.1 Planctomycetaceae bacterium
CATTGATTTTCCGTTCCGTATGTTTGCGGAGTACTGTAAACATACGAACGGAGGAAAATTTTAGGTGACTCCTTCGGGGTCAGATAAAATCGCTGGTTTTCTTTTTCAACTTTGAAAAAATACTCTTGAATTGACTTTGTTTTTTTTGTATGCTCCGTTGATTTTGCGGATTGAATAAAATTGCGGATCAAAAAGAATAAACCGGAAATTTTATTCAATAAAAGGTCTTTCTCATTTGATGCTTGTTTCATGCTCGCTGAATAATATGATGATGATGATGACACGATTTTTATTTTTGGTTGGTTTCATTGTGACTGCTTTGGCTGTTTCTGTTTTGGAAGGCGCGAATCTTGAGATTGCTGACGGGGCAACCCTCTCCATTACCGACCCGCGCGATCTTGCGGATTCTGACCGTTACGGCAATAAAGGAACCCTCAAAATCACCGCCGCCGTAATTTTGAACATCGCCGCCGGCGTCTTGAACATTGAACCGCTCGAAGAAGGTCGCGAAGGACTTGATCTTGGTGTTGTGAACAGTCTCGGAACCATTAACGCCGAAAAAACCATTCGTTTTCAGGAAGGTTCCAACCTCAGCGGAGAAGTTTATTCCTCGCAAAATGTGATTTTTGACGGCGCGTCAACTCTTGCCGGGACTCTTCAAGCCAAAGTCCTTGTCTTCAACGCTTCGGAAAATCAAGACGAAAACGGAAATATGTTGGCGAGCCAAATTGATTTGAGCAACGGAGCAACGTTGGATATTGAAGAACTGTCGGTTCGCGGTTCGGTGGAAATCACCATGAAAGACGGCGTTGGATTGGAATTAAACTCGTTGGTGGTCGAAGGAACCGGAACTTCGCTCAATGTTTCGGAAAATTTGACCGTTTTGGGGAATTATACGGGCGGAGCGGGGTCAACAATGGTCAGTCAACCGGATGATGACGGTTGGAACGGAACAATTACGCTTTTGGGAGGCGGAGAACTTGTCGAAGGAACCAACAACCTCATTATGCAATCGGTTCTTTTTGCCAAAGAATTACGAGTTAAAAATCGGACAGCCATTGCCGAAGAACTCACTCTTTATGGTGATTTTACCGTGTTGTCGCCGGAAAGCGGCAAGGAATCGCTTGTTACGGTGGATTACGGATTGATGACTTCGGGGAAAACAACCGTCCAATCCGGCGGAATCCTCCGTTTGAACGGCGAAAGTTCGTCCAATATGATTTATTTTGGCTATTATTATTACAACGGATTGTTTTTCGGAGGGCTTGAACTGCAAAACGGAGCAACTTTAGATGTTGCCTCAGCCGATCAAACGATTTCCGTTGCTCTTGGGGATACTTCCACTTTTTTGTCCGGTTCCAAAGTCACGGCTAAAAATGTCCATCTTTCCGGTGTGGATACCGCCGGAAGCACCAAATTACAACTCGTCCAAAACTCCGGTACCATAACCGCTTCGGGATTGTTCCAATTAACAAGCGTCAATTTCGAGAATAAGAACGGCGGACTTTTAACGGTGAACGGCATCAAGTTGGCATCGGCAAGCGTTTTGAATCTTTCGGGCGGCGACAGCGAAAGTAACAACGGCGGTTTGACATTCATCGGCGATTCGCCTTACTTGGAAATCAGTGCCAATTCTTCTTTAATTGCCGAAGGAAAAACGTTGAATTTTACCGGCGTGGAAGTGATTAACCATAATCCAACCAACGGGATTCAGGCGAAATCGTTGCTTTTCGGCAACGGCGGTTCACTGAGCGGAGCGGGAGTTTACGCTGCCGATGCGACATTTGAAAGCGGTTCCAAAGTCAAACTCGACAACAACGGCGATCTCGATTTCGGAAATCATGCCGTTTGGTTGCAAGAAGGTTCAACCATCGCGCTAACAATTGGCACCAACGGCGTCGGAGCCATTGTGACGGAAGGCAAAGTCACAATGGAAGACGGTGTTGTTTTGGAAATCGTGGACGGTTCCAATTACAATGGCAGAGTCAAAATATTCAAGATTATTCAAGGTTCGGCGGATTCGGTTTTTACGGAAGTGACGTTGGCGGATTCTTTGTTTTTCAAACTCAATCAAACCGATTCGGACGGCAACGGAGGATTGCTTGTCGAAATTGTCAAAACAGCGGATTTGACTGATTACGCCCATTCCTCCAACCAAAAGAATCTCGGCGATTTGATTGACCGTCTGTTGTTTAATAACGACAGCATCACTGAGAATCAAAAACTTGTTTTTGATGCGTTGATGCAGATTGAAAGCGTTGCGGATTACCAACAGAGTCTTGACGATCTTTCCGGCGCAACACGGGAAAACAGCATTTTGTTTGCTCTTTCTTCTCCTTGGCGTATTCCGATGGAGAATATCGGTTTCAACCGTTTATCCTTAGCGTTGGAAAACAACCAAGCCGCCACGAATCAACCCGCCACACGCGGGCAAAAAATCTTTAGAAAGCCGAACTGGTCATTACCGAAGTGGAGTTTTTCGCATGACCTTTGGGCGGACATTTATTACAATTACACGAAGTACAACGCTGACGGCAATGCCCCCGGCGGAGACGGCAATCTTGGCGGATTTTATATGGGAACAGCGTTTCCGACACCGTTTAAGGAATCGCTGTTGGGGATTTCGTTTGGTTATTCTGCCGGACAGTACAAACAAGGTTTGGATAAAGTCGATTTAGGCAATTTCCAAATCGGTCTTTATGGCGGGATCAATCTTTTTGAGCGTAATCTTCAACTTCGAGGTTTTGTTGGTTATGGTATTCAGGATTACAAGATGAGCCGGAATATTCGGATCGCCCCTTACTTACCGACTCCTGTTTCGGGCAAAACCGATGGCAATTCGATTTCTGCGGCGTTGTATTTGGTGCGGCCGGTTGACATTTCGGAGCGTTTTTTGGCAAAGCCGATGTTGGGAATTGACCTGGAACGCCTGACGCAAGACGGTTTTACCGAGAACGGCGACTTCAATGCGGTTCTTTTGTCGTATGACGATGTGACGTTATTACGAACGATGTTCCGTCTTGGAATTACGGGAGATTACGTATTCCGTCGAGTTGGTTTGACCGGTCGGTTTATGTATGGTCTCAAAATTGCCGGAGACAAAACCGCCGCCGCTCAACATCATTTCCTGAATCCGGCTGATGCGTCCTTCCGTGTTGAAAGCGTCAATTTGGGAAGCAGTCAATTCGATCTCGGATTCGGCAGCCGCATCGGTCTTAACCGACTCCAAACCGCGTTGCTTTTCCTTGATTACAACGCCGCACTCAGTAAAAATTCCAACTCCCACACCGCGTCTCTCGGCTTACTCTGGAAACGATAAATAATTCAATAAAAAGGAGAGAACTTGGTAGTAGCAACGTTTGCCCTGAAAAGGCAGGATACAAAAAAATCTGATTATTTCATTTTTTGTGGAGGTTCATTTTAGTCGCGCTAGCGACGTTATGATGCATAACCGGCAAGTTTTAAGGCGTTTTCGAGTTTTTGTACTCTTTGTTCCAACTTTTGAATTTGCTGTCGAATTTTTCCGTATTCCAAAAGTTCCCGTTGGTAATCGAACATCGAATTGGGAATATCGTTTTCGATGATGTCATCAATTACTTCGCTGTTTGCTTCGATAAAATCAAAGTCTGTCATTGAAATTCTCCTCTGTCCATTGGTTGGAGTGGATGGTAGTTGTTGAAGAAAACGTCGAAAGTTGAACAATTGTAATGAAGTTTTCGATTACAATGGCACCTTTTTTAAACGCCTCAATTGCAATATCTTTATCTTGTATTGTTTTTTTCGACCCGTCAAGTGGGCTAACGATTCGATACTTTGTAAAACTTTTTAATTTAGGCATTTATTCTCCTTATTTATTGTCAAGTGGTTCGTCAATTTAATAACTTGAAGTTGACTGGTTTGATAATGAATTGTTTTTTTGAGCAGGAAAGTTAAGTCTGGAAATCCCATCAACAACGCCCTGAAAGAGCAATATAAAATAAGAATCTCTTTCATTTCCTATTCTGCCCTTTCAGGGCGATGGATGTTGGAAAAATCGTAACCCGCCGCGTTGCGGTGGGCTGGCTTATATTGCCACCTTGCGGGGTAAATCTTTAAATAAAATACCTCAAAAATCTTTCACCCACAAAAAACGAAATAATCAGTTTATTTTTATTCTGATTCTGCTGTTACTGAAGTTTCGTTTGATTTGGTTGGAACGAGTTCGATGACATAGAAATCAGGTCGGCAAAAAAAACGAACACGCGGTGCTCTTCCTCGTTCCAGACCGGTTCCGTTGGAAACAATAAGCGTGGAACCTTCGGGAAGTACCGTCAAACCGCTCGCCCACTTGTTCGGCAATCCTTCGGACATCGTAATAATCGCGCCATAACCGGGAATCTGAACCTGACCGCCATGCGTGTGACCGGCAAGAAGTAACTCCGCCTCTTGCTCCGCCAACGCAAAAAGCGGAGCATGACCAACAATAATGCGGAATCGGTTTTCCGGGTTTTTATCGGCAACCGTTTTCGCGGTGAACGAGCCGTACATGCTCAATAAGGTCAAACGAATCTCTCCGGCATTAAACGAAACGGTTCGTGAAATCGGAGTAATATTCGTCCCCCTAAACGAACGAGTCCAATTAAACCACGTTCCGTTCTCCTGATTGCCCTGAACCGCGTACACTCCATAAGGAGCATCTAAATTCATTTCACGGAGTAATGTATTCAATTCCGAAATCAAACGGTCTTCGTGTTCTTTTGTCCGAGCCTGAAGATAGTCGCCGCCCAACAAAATCAGATCAGCATTTTCTTGTTTGACTAATTCAAGAGTTGTTCGTTCGTAGCGTCCTACCTGATCCATTTGGAGATCAGTCAGGAATATTATTTTCATTGGTTTTGTAATTTTCGGTGTTGTGATGGTGTGACGCCTGATAACAATCGCGGTTGGCTCAATAAGAAGCGCGTCAACCGCAACACCAAGATAAACAACACCGCAAAGAAACAGAACAAGCGGAAAAACGGTTTGGTGTTGATGATTAACGGTTTGCCGCCGGATCAAAAAAGCGGAACCAAGCAAGAAGAATCCGCCATGCCAGGCAAGACCGTGAATAATAAGATTGAAATCGCCCCATCCCAAAACAATTCCCAAAAGAAAAACCGCCAGCAATCCTTGTTCGGCAAGATTCAGAAATCGCAAAAGAGTGGTAGGAGGATACCGCCGAATCGACCATAATAACAGGAGATCAAGGAAAAACATCAAAAAATGATAAAGCAAAAAAATAATCATAACAAACACCGGAAATACCGCACATTAAACAAGACAGAAAAAAAAGGATTTTTATTTTTGTTGTCAACAAATTGTAACGGTCAGTTTTGTTTTTTCGAGGTTTGTTTTAAAGTTTGTGTAGTAGACCTTTTCTCTAACTTCCTAAAAAGGTAACTGTCTATTTTATTTTGCGCTCAAAGACGCAAAGAGTCAAACGAACCTCTTTTTCGCATCAAGTAATCCATTTGTGGGATTCTACCACGAAAAACACGAAACATCACGAAAAATACTAGTATGTTGTCAATCGTTTATAA
>JAISQH010000235.1 GCA_031274385.1 Planctomycetaceae bacterium
GTAATTGCTGATGCGGTGAATTGACAAGTTTAATATCTAATATTTTCGGAATATCGTTTACAATTACTATTTTATCAATTGAATTTTTTGAAAAGAAATCAGGAAGAGTTATAAAGTCTATTTTTTTTATTGTTGTTTTATTTGGTTCTACAAAGCCAAGAGTTATTGTTGTTGGAATAGATATTTCAGGATGAACTCGTCCCTGTAAAATCACTTTAGCCTCATTCCAATCTGCTCCCTCCGCCTTCAAATCGGCATTTATTGAAAACTCTCCATTTTGTGCTGGTGCCCCCCCCTCTACTTTGAGTTTCACTCCTTCTGAATCTACCACAACGGCGGAAATTTTAATAGCTGACTCACGCGGTAGTGTAAAATCATATTGCACATTTTTTACGGTAATTGAATGGATCGCTCCAGGCAAGATAGAAAATGACTGATTTATTTTTTCGCAGGGAGCAAGTAATCCCAAATTAAGCATAACCGTACCATCAAGTTTCTTTTTTGCGATATTGGCACGAAGTTGTAACTGGATAACTGGGTTTGCGGGATCATCTGTGAATATCAATGCATCAAACAGGTTAGGACCATACCTTCCTTGCAATGTTGTTGTGATTTTAACATCAACATTACCACCAGTCGGAATGACTTCGTTTGATAAAACCAAATTGCTACAGCCGCATGACAATTTTGTGCTGCGGATATTCACTGATTTTTTATTCATATTGATGATCTTAAAATCACCTGTAATTTCTTCTTTATCAATGACAACTCCTAAATCACAAACAGCCGGAGACGCATAAATTCCCTCAGGAATAGATGTATCGGTATGACATCCTAAAAATTGACATAACAAAAAAATCCATGTTAAAAACAAAATTTTTTTGTTATAAAATAGATAATGATTCATCTTGATAACCGCCATAAAAATTAAAAATAATTATTGATGCGAAAAATTATTTAGAAGGTTTCCTAGTGAATATTCGCATAAAACATCCTAATAGTATCAAGATAACCCCGATTATTACCAGGGTAATGCGTGTTATACTCCATTCCAATTTCTGGGGTATAATAGGATTAGAATAATTGTGTACACGTGATTCTAACGGAGCGGCATTAATGACCTTTCCTCCCGGAGCTGTTTTTTGATTGGGCAAAACAGTTACAGATACATAATCACGACCTAAATCCTTAAAACTATTTTCAGTAAAAAGTTTATTGTCCGGTTTGCCGGTTGAGGTAATACTGATGATGGTTCGTTGTGTATTTTCAAAATTTGCCGCACGCCCCTCAAAAAAAATTTCTTTAGGAAACAACTTCCCATCATTCGTTTTTTGTGAAACGATTTTACCTGATGACGTTAACTTGTTATCAGTTTTAAGATATTTTACTTGCGCTTCATAAAATAATAAGGCATAATGTTGATCTGGATTCAAAACAATAGTCCAAGAAGCAGTTGTGTCTTTTGTGTTCTCTTCTACGCCCTTAATCCACAAAGCATCGGGAAAATTTTCGTATTGACGTTTTTCTACCGTTTCAATTTTTGCCTGTAATAAATCAGTAACAGAGAATCCTGCCATTGCAATAAGAGATTTTATATTATGATAAAAGTCGGTATCTACAGTTAAGTCAATTGCTTCATCAGGTTTTTGTGATTTGGAAAGATTGGCGTAGGGAACTCCGGTTGTTGGTACAGCGATATACTGAAAATTAAAATCATTGTTTTGTATGATTACTTTGGTAATATCGTTATAGGGATGGTTGGGAGCAATGGAAGTGCCATCTTGCGGCGAAATATATTCAAGACGTAACAAATTTTTATCTTTGAAAAACAAAAACTGTCTATTACCCGAATCCGTTTTTTCTGCAAGTACCGTTTTGTTAAAACGTTCTATCTTTCCCGACACATGCTCTAGGGATTGCTCAAGTAGACGATGACCTCGAATAATCTCTCTTATTAAATTGGAATCAATATTTTCTTCCTGACCAACAGCCAAAACAAAGATATTGAAAAAACTAGTAACAAAAAATAATAAAAAAAAGATGTTTTTCATAAAACGTTATAATCGTTAGTAAACTATTTTGAAAATTTTTTTACAGAAAGACAAGGATTAGTAACATTTTTTATCCTAAAAAACAAATCGTCTTCTATGGGAACACACAATCAGCACCTGTTGGCTCAAAACTTGAAGCTGTAGCTGAAGTAGAAGACTCTGTCTCTATTTCACATACATAATACATGCCTTCAGCAAGAGGAAATGCATCAAAACACGGACCAATTAATTTGCAAGATACATAAGTGTAACATGATCTTGTGACAGAACCTTGCTCCATACGTCCAGACTCTTCATTTCCCGACGTACCAATACCAAAGTTGTTCTCACGTATCTTGTAACCGCAGTCTGTAGGAATACCATTAGTGCTAGCGTATTTTTTTGAAGGGCATGTTTGCCCGTCCGGACCTATGAAAGTTTCATGGCATCCTTTTTCTGACGCACTTTTTACACTTGTTTGTATATAACAAGGACCTGCATAAACAAGGATTGTAATCCCTAAAAAAGTCAACACAACAGAAATGAATAAGGAGATACGCAGTGAGTTTCTAATAAAATTTCGCATTGTATTTTTCCTTTGAAAAATGAAAATTTTAACTTTGATTCAAAATTAAAACCAGACTTTTATAGATTTACACATTATTTTAGTAGTTTTGGAAGTGAAATTATAAATATATTGGAGACATCAAAAAATTCAATTTCACTAATTATCGAAAGACAAGGACTTACTATACTTTCCAAACATTAAAAATGCGTAAAATACGGCATTGTTTATTCTAGGGGAATTAAATACAACTCCACTTTTGAGATAGGGCTGCATTTGTTGAAGAGATTCAAATATCATTTCAATTGTTATCATACCGCTTTATTTTTTCTTTTGACCAACATGAAAATTAACCTAGATTACCAACTATAATTGGCAACTCTACCACATTCAAAAATTTTGAGAAGGGGTGAGTTCCGAAAATCTGTATTTTAGTATTTTTTATTTTTCCCCTTGTGTTCCGATTCGGGAGTTTAAATTAGTTGGATTAGGCAGTTTTTGAATTGGTCGTTCGTCGAAAATGGCAAACTTGGTATAATTCCCTGAATTTCAGTCAATGAACTTTTTTCAAGGAGTATTTTCCCGTGAACGCCCCAATAGATATAAACAGTTATTTTGTTCGTAGTCAAGTGACTGTTTCTGCGGATGCCTATTTGATTTGCGGGAATTATCAGTGCGTTTTTAGAAGTTGCCTAAAAATAATTTATTGAAATCTTTTAACCGCCAGCGTTACATTTTGACCGCCGAATCCAAAACTGTTGCTTAGCACGACATCACATTTCGCTTTCCGTGCTTTGTTCGGTACGTAGTCAAGATCGCAATCAGGGTCAGGTGTTTTGTAATTCATTGTCGGCGGCAAAATCCTGTCACGAATCGCCAAAAGGCAGTAAATCAATTCACTTGCACCACCGGCAGCAACAAGATGACCCGTAACACTTTTCGTACTGGAAACCGGAATTTGTCCGGCACGATCACCGAAAAGCGTTTTGATCGCCAGCGTTTCCACACGGTCATTCACCGAAGTGCTGGTGCCGTGTGCGTTAATGTAATCAACATCGTTAATGGTCAGACCGGCGTCTTCGAGTGCCTTTTTCATGCAGCCGACCGCTCCCCGTCCTTCCGGGTGAATATCCGTAATTCGGAACGCATCGGATGTCGCACCGTAACCAACCAACTCCGCGTAAATTTTCGCACCGCGTTTTTGAGCGTATTCGAGTTCTTCGAGAATCACCATCGCAGCCCCTTCGCCAAGAATAAAACCGTCACGTTCTTTATCGAATGGTCTGGACGCGGTGTGCGGATTCTCGTTGTTCGTACTCAGTGCCGTCAGGAGATTGAAACCGGTTACACCAAACGGGTGAATCATGGAATGGGCTCCGCCGGCAATCATCAGATCGGCTTCCTGACGCTTGATAATCTGAACCGCCTCGCCAACCGCTTGGGCACTGGCAGCACACGCCGTAAGACAGTTCGTGTTCGGTCCGTAAGCCTGAAACATCGCCGCCAAATGCGCCGCCGACATGTGCGGCTCTTGTTCCAATTCACGAATCGGATTGAGAATTTCAATTCCTTTTTCAATAAATCGCCCCATGTCGAATTGCCCGTCCGCTTTGCCGCCAACACCCGCCAACACCATTTGGGTAAATTTATCAAAATCCTGTTTGCCTTCACCGGCTCCGGTGTAAACTCCGATTCGTTCCGAATCATACGGAAATGCTTTTGATTTCGTAGCGGCATTCCAGAGTCCGGCATCAACCATCGCCTTGAAACCGGCTCCAACCGCAAACTGAGTATGCCGATCCTGAAGTTCCCACTCCGCCGGGTCTTCGCCAATCAAGGACATGTCAAAATCCTTAACTTCGGCGGCAATCTTCGTCGGAAAATGACTGGCATCGAAAAGCGTAATCGGTCCGACACCGGATTCGCCGTTCAGAAGTTTTTGCCAAACCGTTTCGATTTCATGACCG
>JAISQH010000258.1 GCA_031274385.1 Planctomycetaceae bacterium
GAAATCCGCTCATCACCTTCCAAGCCGAAGTGATGCGTCGGAGCAGGATAAATTTTGCTTAACTCTATATTACTAACGAATTTAGGATCGGCATAGTTAAGCAAAAAATCGGCAAATACTAACAACCGCCCAAAAATATTTTTGACGAATGCGTCATAAATATTACCAGGTCGATTCTTTTCCTGCTCTTCCGATTGATCACTGATTGGCTGGTCCATTTCGGTTATTTTACTCCAAAAACGTGAATTTTTCAAGAGACACCGATGAATTTTTGTTTGTTCAGCCATGAATCAAAGCAAGACTAAAGTTAAACATTCAACTCCATGTGCCAAACTAAGAAGTATCGCTGGCAAAGCATGTACGAAAATAAACGTCCGGCGCGAATTTCTCGAAGGCAGGCTGCATCTACCGATCATTCGTGTCGAACGTGTCTAAAACTACACTGGTTGTCAAAGATCAATTTGCGGTCGCTGTATGCGCAACGTGCATTTTTTGAACAATTTTATCATTTTCTGAATGTTATCGAACGACCAATTTTTCATTGCTTGTACAATTTTTCTGAAAATTGTCCCAAGTTCGAATATCGTACCGGTAATTTTAGGACGTTTCAAAGGTCGTAGACAAACGCACCGATTTTCAATTTCCAATTGTCCATTTTCAATTGTCAATTATTATACCGATATTCGCCGTGTCCTTCTTTGGTTTTTGCCGGATCAATCGGCGGGGCTAACGAGTCGTCCTTGATGATTTTTTGTTCCAACTTCAAACGCGGCGATAACGCCGTTAATGTAACAGGCAACGATTGACGCAAAACAATCTTGCGGCGGTTTTCGATTTTTTTTCCTGTAATTGTTGAACCAAACGATTTTGTAACCGGATTCCGAACCGTTCCGATTAACAACGCCCGATCCACCGAAAGCAGTTCGCTCATGTCAAGTGATTTTTGGAACATATTGTAAAGCCCGGTCGATTCGTAACCGCCAAGCGCACTGTGTAACGATAAAACACGAATAATGTAATCCAAATCCGCTGATTGCGGATTGTAGGCTGCCATACGGCGAAGTGCCGCGTCATCGAAAACTTCTTTGGGAAGCAACAAATCACGGAGTTCACGGCGCGGAGTTGTTTTGCCGACATTGATTTTTTGTCCCGATTCGATGGCTCCGATGTCCTGCACCCAACGACCGTACACTAAAATACTGTCGTCCAACGACGGAAACCATGGCGGAGATTCAAGAACACCAACCGGAATTCCCTCTTCGTCTGTTAATCGGGAAGTTGACCGGGCAAGAAAATTTGAACCGATAAAATCTGAATCCAACCAACTTTGCCCGAAAAAACTTTTGGTCGAACGAACCTGAATCGGAACATCCGCAATGTCACGTAACGAATAAATCTGAGTTTCATTGTCAAATTCCTGAACGGAATTGGTTTGCCAAATGGTCGGACTCACCGTTTTGGGTGCCATACCGCCAAGACCCGATCCCGGTAAACCATTCCACGAAAACACGGTTAAACAAGGCATTATCCTATCGGCTGCGAGAGGAAAAGAAAGTTTTGGATTTGTATTTAAAGAAAGTGAATATCGTGCATCATTCGGACTATAAAGATTTCCCCAAATACTGTATCGAAAATCTCCGGTTGCTCCGTCCACATCGACGAGGTTGAGTTCGTTAATCATGGCTTTGCCCGGTCGCCCCGAAGCGGCAAGACAATACGCCAAAACACTGAAAAGAACAATCCAAAACGGAAACGTGACCCATGTCCAAACCGGACGTTTCAGGATTTTGTGAACGAGAAACCAATCAAACAACCCGACAACAATCCAATAAACAGTCAGAATAATCAGAAGAACCGAAAACGGGACAATTCGGACATTGTCAAAACGGTCAAGAGCACTTCGAACCTGTCCCGAAATATCATTGTAACCAAGTTGGATCATTGCGCCGGAAAGCGAACTGTAAGTTGCCGGTTGTTTTTCCGTGTTCCACTGTAAGATGTTTCGTACCAACGTGATACGGTCACGCCAGTTTCCAAGCGGTTTGCCGCTCAAGTCGCCGCCGAAGTAAATGATTGTTCCGAATCCGTGTGCGCAGCGAAGCACCAAAGGCAAATCGCCGTCCCTGACAAACGTCATACCGTGCGGCTCTGTAAAACGCGGCATTTTCAGATACGGAGCGTCGTTGGTTCCGTTCATAAAAATCGCCCGCTTGCTGCCGATAAAAACTTCCAACGACGTTCCTTGCCGAAGTTCGGTCATTTCGGAAAACTGACCCGGCAAAAACGGACGCAATGCACTGTTTGTCTCTTTGAGAAATGGTTCCGAATCGCGGCCGGCACAGAAAAAAAGCCGACCGCCCAAACGAAGCCAATCATCAATCGCCCGGATCTGCCGGCTGTCAGCCGTTAAACCTTCAAATTGTTGCGGTTCGGTTGTTGTCAGGACAATCATTTCAACCGCTTCGTAACCAAACCATTGATCCGGCAATTCGGCAAACGAATGGACTTTGACAAGAACCGGACGCCGATCTTCCCGAAGCGACAACTCCGCAATCGCCCCCTGAAGCCCAATATCTTCATTGCCGACAATAAGATAAATCGGTCGTTCCACCGGTTCGCAAAACCGGTCTTGCGAAAAATCCGGCGTTTTTTGTTTTACCGGATTGCCACTCGGACGAAGTTGCTTTTGAATATTTTGAATATTTTGAATATTTTGAACATTTTGAACATTTTGAACATTTTGAACATTTTGAACAATAGTTCCGTTTTTTTCAATCCGAACAGTTAAAGAACCGTCTTTTCGCCCCAATTTTGCATAGACCAACGCCCGATTCCCGTAATTTTCGCAACTCCGGTAAGTAATTGGTGTCCCGTCTGAATCCAAACTGGAAATTGAAATGTTGACAGTTTGATTTTCCGCTCCCGACCATTCAACAGTAATCGGCGTCCAAAGACCGTTCTTGTAAAAGCCTTCAATACCAACCTGAACAGACCGGATTTCAATCGGCGATTCCGCAAAAAGCGGTGAAACAAACAGACAACATATTATTGTTGTGATAAAGAATTGATATTGATATTGATATTGATTAAAATACATAAGATCGTTTCGTGACGCCATTTACGGCTTGAAGTCTTTTTCCGGGTCATGCTGCCGGCAACAAAAATCTTATTCCCGACAACCTAAAATACGATTTGTCCAAGATAACAGATTGCAAAAAAATTCGCAAGCCGATCAAGTCAAACCGAAACATCCAAAATAAATAGTTCCTGTTGATTTTACGTCAAACGCGACCGTTATTGATACAATATTTTATAGTTTCAGTAACATATTTTCTTGTCGCGCAGTCATTTCCATAGGAAGTGAGGAACGGCAATTTTGCTGCCGATAAAAACGTAACTCAACAAATTTACTCTCGCAACATGACAAAACTCCTTAAATTCCCGAAAATATCTGTACAAATTTAAAATGCTCATTTTAAGGTTGAAATTGTCCCTCTGATTCTTGTTCGATATTTATGTTGCTTGTCATAACTAGGCGTTGTCAAAACATTTAGAGTTTGTGTTGTTACAATATTGCTTCCAAAATGTAAAATCAACAGGAACTATTTATGGCAAGTTAGAGTAGAGTCTGTCGGAAATATCTGACGATTCGATGTTATTTCCGGTAGATTATCCTATTACCCGTAGGGGCGACCCTTGCGGTCGCCCTGAATTTGTGGTCGCCCTGAATCGGTGATCGTTCGGGGCAACCGCAAGGGATTGCCCCTACAATAAAAACGGTAACTGTCTATTTTATTTTGCGCGCAAAGACGCAAAGAATCAAACGATCTCCTTTTTCGCATCAAGTTACAATTTGTGGGATTCCACCACGAAAAACACAAAACATCACGAAAAA
>JAISQH010000279.1 GCA_031274385.1 Planctomycetaceae bacterium
AACATGTTATAAAACACACTACGGGCGCATAATGTTTCGCAGAATCTATAAAAATAAGAAAAAAATAAAAAATATTACTGGGCGCACTTTTAGCCAAATTTTAGACGTAAGCCCTTTAATACCAACAACTTAAACAAAAAAATACCAACGCAACAAAAGGAACATCCGTTTTAGAGTGACCCCAATGGGGTCAGAAAAAGTAGAATGGCACCAAGGTTTGGGGGAATGGCTCCAAGACTTGTGGAGAAGGCTCTTCAAATTAGAGGAAAACCAACTCAGCGATTCGGCAAGTCAACAACCAACCGGTTTATTCGGAACAAACCTCTGGATTGTTTGGAAAAAATTTTGTAGAATGTTTGCAACGTTTCGCAAAAAGGTTGCGAAATTGCAACAGATTCTCCCTAAAATGGAGAAAAGAACTTTTATTTTTAACAAGGTTGTTATGAAAAAAACTTGTGTATTGGCGTATTCAGGGGGTCTTGATACTTCTGTTATTTTGGGTTGGCTCATGGATCAGGGATACGATGTCCATGCGGTGTATGTTGATCTCGGTCAACCTTGCGAAGATCGGCAGGCAATTCTTGATAAAGCCCAAAAAATCGGTGCCGCTTCAACTCGTCTTGTTGATGTACAGGACGAAATGTGCCGTGATTTTGCCTTTCCCATTTTACAATTTCAGGCAAAATACGAAGGTCTCTATTTGCTTGGAACTTCTATTGCCCGACCGATTATTTCGAAAGTCTGTCTTCAGGTTGCAAGAGAAGTTGGCGCGACGGCTTACGCTCACGGCGCCACCGGAAAAGGCAATGACCAATGCCGCTTTCAACTCGCTGCCGAAGCCCTGAATCCCGATATTGAAATCATTGCCCCGTGGCGTAACGAAAAATTCCGCAAAGCGTTTCCCGGTCGAACACAACTTATCAAATATTGCGACAAAAAAAACATTCCCGTAAAAGCATCCATTCAAAAACCGTACAGCAGCGATGAAAATTGTCTGCACATCAGTCACGAGGCAGGTATTCTCGAAAAACTGGATGTTTGCGGAATTGATTCGATTGAGTTCGGAATGTGTGTTACGCCGCAACTCGCACCGGATCAGATGGAACAAGTTGTTGTTACATTTAAGAGCGGTGTTCCTGTTGCGGTAAATAGCAGGAAAAAGAACGCCATCGGTATTATTAAAGAACTTAACAAGATTGGCGGACGCAACGGTGTTGGGTTGATCGACATGGTGGAGAACCGTTTCGTCGGCATGAAAAGTCGAGGCGTGTACGAAGCACCCGGTATGACCATTTTGTACGCGGCTCACCGATACGTTGAGCAACTAACGCTTGACCGCGATCTGACCCATCTCCGTGACCGTCTTGCGCCGGAAGTGGCGGAGATGGTTTATTACGGATTTTGGTATCACGCTAAAATGGACGCCTTGCTTGCGTTTATTAAAGAGGCTCAAAAACCGGTCAGCGGCGAAGTGGTTCTGAATCTGTACAAAGGCAACATCACGGTGCAAAGCCGGGCAAGCGAAAATAGTTTGTACGATGAAGGTATTGCGACAATGGAAGGCGGCGGAGCGTATAATCAGGATGATGCCGGCGGATTTCTGAGAATACAAGGATTGCCGAGCCGAGTTCAGGGAAAAATCCGACCGCGAAAATTCTGAAAAATCGTAACAGTTCACGTTTCATTTTTGTTGAGCCGCCCATCGAACGGTTTCGACGGCGGTTTTGCCGTAGAAATCGCAGTTGGCTTTCTCCGCCAAAAGGGCTGTTGCGGCGGCACCGCCAACACAAACCTTGACCTGATTCCGAAGTCCAGCCGATTCGATTGCCTGAACCGTATTCATCACCGATTGGTAACAAGTTGTCAAAAGCAGGCTCATTCCCACAAACTCCGGCTGATGTTCCCGAATGGACGCAACAAATGTTTCCGGCTTGACATCAACTCCCAAATCGACAACATGGAAACCATGACTTCGAAAAACCATTGCCGTTATGTCTTTGCCAATATCATGAATGTCATTTTGAACCGTTCCGATGACAAGAGTTTTCTTTTTTTCGGTTATTTCCGTACTTGATTCGAGATACGGTTGAAGGATTTCCATTCCTTTTTTCATAATCATTCCAGCAAACATCAAATCAGGAATAAACGCTTCACCCTGATCAAATCGTTCGCCAAGTTGAGTCATTCCGATGTTGCACTCGGCAACTATTTCCGTAGCAGGAACTCCGGCACTCAGCCGCTCCCGAATCAACTGCATGGTAAGAGAATCGTCACACGAGGAAAGGGCTTCCGTTAAATCTGTCATGGGAATGATTGGCTTGTTAAAATTTGTTCGGAAATCAATCTGATTAATTTGTTTTTTTAAAGTTTGCGTACAAAGACGCAAATTCGCAAAACGTTTGATGACGTGTTCGGTTTGTACGATGAATTAAAACAACTCCGTAGGAGTTCAATAAAAAGTGATTAATTGGGGACGATGTGTCATGTAACCTATACATAAAAATTGAACTCCTACGGAGTTCCGGTAAGTTCGGAATTACTTACCCCGTGCTGCGCAAGCTTGCACGGGGTTATCCAAATAAAACTCCTTCGGAGTTTTTTACGGAATTGTTTTAGTTCATAATTCAAAACGAAAAAAATATTTCCGCAAATCTTCTTGTCTTTGCGCCTTTGCTCGCAAATGAAAAAAAACTGTTACGGCGTGAATGGTTAAAAAAACAGTAACGGTCATCTTTTATTTTTCACGTTTGGTGAGATGATCTGCCATGTTGTAAAGGGTTTCGAGTGCGATGTTATTGTTTTGGAAAACGTGAAGCGCGTGCTTGGCTTGTTCGAGAGTTCGTTCCACTTCCCGCTTGGCTCCATCAATACCAAGAAATCGCGGATAAGACCATTTATCACTCTCCAAATCTTTGCGAAGCCGTTTACCAACGGATTGTTCGTTGCCGAGAACATCCAGTAAATCGTCCGTCATCTGAAATGCCAAACCAAAATGGATTCCAAATTCGTCCAAAGCGGTTTGTTGTTCTTCAGACGCTCCCGCAACCAAACTGCCAAGCCGAAGCGATGTCCGAATCAAGGCTCCTGTTTTGCGGCGGTGAATGTGTTCAATCATTTGAATACTGCCGGACTCAATGGGATTTGTACGATAAATATCATCCATCTGACCGCCAACCAACTGACACGGACCGGCAGCAACCGCCAATTCCTTGCAACATCGCCCCGCAAGTTCCGACGGAATCAAGTTACCGATCATTTCAAATGCCAGAGCCAGCAACGCATCACCGGCAAGAATCGCGGTCGATTCGTCAAATTTTTTGTGACAAGTCGGCAAAC
>JAISQH010000303.1 GCA_031274385.1 Planctomycetaceae bacterium
TCAACAGATTATGCAGATTGAACAGATTTTTATAAAAAACGAATCTGTTCAATCTGTAAAATCTGTTGACAAAACTACAAAACTAAAATATCCTCTTTGCGTTCTTCGTGCCTTTGTGCGCAAACTTGAAAAACAAAATAGACAGTTACCAATGATCTTCTTTGCGTCTTTGCGCGCAATCATCATCTTGATTTTGAATTACGGTTTTTTTGCTACGACAATAGCGGACATTGTTTCGGCGGGAACAGCGAGTTTGACATTGGTAAAACCTACGGATTCGAGATCGGACTTGACTTCGTCGAATGTGTACACCATACCGGTTTTTGTTTCAACAAGCATGGAGACCCCGAAAAACGCGCCGTCTTTGGGTTTGGTGCGGTCGGCGTTCATCATAAAATCCCGAACTGCGACATTGCCGCCGGAATGAAGTGAGCGGAATGTTTTTTTGTACAATTCCCGGCTTCCGTCCCGGTCGAACTGGTGGATGATTGCACTGACCCATGCAAAATCAAATCCGGTCGGTAACTCATCGCGATAAAAATCCCCTTCAACAAGCCGAACACGGCTTTCAAACTCCGAACCAACAAACCGTTTTCGAGCCGCTTCAATACCAACAGGAAGATCAAAAAGCGTTCCTTTGGCATTGGGTAAAGCCTTCAAAAATGCCAAAGTGTACGTACCGGACGCGCCGCCGATGTCGATAAAATTTTTGAACGTTAAAAGACCGGCTTTTTGAAGTGATGCGGCGGTTGGTTCTGCGAGAGTTTGGGCGATGGAGTTCATTGCCCAGATGAACGAGGTTCGATCTTGTTTTGCGCCGAGGATACTGGAGGGTGTTTTGACCGGAGTTCCTTTTTTAACGGTTCGGGCGAGTTCTGTCCAGGATCGTTGAACACAAATCATGTGCCGAATCATCGGTACAAAAGTTTCCGGGTTCCGGCTGTCGAGCCATTTCTGAAACGTTTCGGCAACAGAATACACGGCTTCGGAATCGGAAGCGTTTTTTTCTTTGAGAAGATATTCTGTTGCTGCCAGAGCGTCGAGTAAAACGGTTGTTCCGCGCAGGTCGGTTTTTTGAATGTCGGCAAGTTCCCGTGCGGAAATCCGGTTTTTGTGTTCCAAAATGACGGTGAACACATCAAGTTCCGCCGCCGCCGCAAGAATACACGATTCCTGAAATGCGGAAGAAACCTGACGAAGCCGATCAAATGATAGGTTGCTGTCCATAAGAAGAATGGAGGTAATGGGTTAATACTTTCGAATTACATTGAATCAGTTTAATACTAGACCTTTTCTCTAAGTTCCTAAAAACGCCCCGAAGGGGCAAAATATCCTAGCGTCGGGCAACGCCCGACGAAACGAAACGTCAACATGTTTCGGGGCAACGCCCCAATAATCAATATCGTTGCGGCGTTGCCGCGAATGGATTTATAGGAATCGGCTCCATCGGGCGTTGCCCGACGCTAGGAGATGAAGCCCCTTCGGGGCATTAAATCTGGTTTTTACGGAACAAGGGAAGTTAGAGAAAAGGTCTACTGTCAATGTTATTATACTCACCTCGACCGATAAATGGTAGTCTCTTTCACAGGACGCAAGCAGAACGCTGATTATTTCGGATTTTGCGGGAGGTTTACATTTGAAAGGAAGTAACCAGAAAAATTAAAAATATTTTCGCTAAAATGGAGTTGGAAGGGGTGACAGAGAAAAAAATATGCTATAATTTTTTGCCGATATTGCCTATTTTCCGGTAAGTCCTTTTGTAAGGTTGCGGCAATATCTTTAATTCCCCTCCTAATTTACTCAGGTATGACCATGAACAAATTTCAACAGATTTTCACTTTTTTCGCAATTTTAGGATTTTTGATTTTTTCAACCGGAGTTGCCCGGATTGTTGTTGCTCAGGAAGTTAAACCGGCTAAACCTGAATCGGTTTCCGACTCCGCAACATCCGCATCGTCCACTAAAAAAGAAGATCGTCCCAAACCGATTAAAGACGTTCTTCCTGATGCACAAAAAATTGACGGTCTCATTACGATGTACCGTAAAAAAGAGAAGTTGTACGCTGAAATCAAGGGTTCCAATCTTAGCACGGATTACCTGATTGCGATGGCGATTGCCAAAGGTTCCGGTTGGAACGCGATTGGCGGTTACACGCTTCAGGAATCCGACGAAGATTGGCTCTGGCAATTCCGCAAAGTCAACGATTCGATTCAGGTTGTTCGGCGTAATATTCGGTTCAAAGCCGATTCGGGAACGCCGGAAGCCAAAGCGGTTGATGTTGCCTATTCTGACAGTATTCTCTACAGTTTGCCGATTCTCGCGATTGGTGACGGCGGCGGCGATGTCATTGATATGGCGGCAATTTTCATGGCTGATCTTCCGAAACTGGGTCGGGATATTGGCGGTTCGTTTGCCCGTGACCGATCCACTTGGGGCGAAGTCAAAGGTTTTTCGAACAATATGGAATTTCGGGTTGTTGCGACTTACTCGGCTTACCGTTCTTATTCCAGTGACGATGCCTCACCGGACGCAAGCAGTGTTGGTGTTACCATTCACTACTCCGTCAGCAAACTTCCTTCCACCGGTTACTCGCCGCGTCTGGCGGATAATCGAATCGGTTATTTCACCACAACGCACAAAAATTTTTCACGCAACGAAAAAGATGATCACCTTGTCCGTTCTATTAACCGCTGGAATCTTCAGAAGGCAGACTCTTCGGCAACTCTTTCACCGCCGAAAAAACCGATTGTTTTTTGGATCGAAAAAACCGTGCCGTTCAAATATCGTCACGCCGTCCGCGAAGGAATTTCGGAATGGAACAAAGCGTTTGAAAAAATCGGTATTGTCAACGCGATTGAAGTTCGGCAACAGTCCGACTCCGACACTTGGGACGCGGAGGATATTAATTACAACACGATTCGCTGGATTACATCGGATGCCGGATTTGCAATGGGACCAAGCCATGTCAATCCATTGACCGGAGAAATTCTTGATGCGGATATTATTATTGATGCCGGTTTTATTGATTACTGGAAAGAGCGGTTTGATTATTTTATTGCCGATTTGATTCCATCGGAACCGGACAAAACAAGCGATATTGCTACAATTTTCCAACGCCGTCATCAGGAACAGGAACAACATGCCGGTTCACATTCTTGCTTAAACGGTTGTTTCTGTACTTATTCTAAAAACAAGGCAACTCAAATCGCGTTGGCATCGCTTGCCGTTTCCCTGAGAGACGAAGAAGAACCGAAGGAAGAGGAAAAGATTGACGAAAAAGACGAAAAAGAGGAAAAGGAAGAAAAAAAGGACGAAAAGTCCGACGAAACCAAAGAGTCCGGCAACAGTGAAAAAACGGACGAAAAAGCCGATTCCGAAAAGAAAGACGAAACAGACGAAACAAAAAACAACGCCGAAAAAAAGAAGGAGGAAAAGAAAGAAGACGGGAAAAAAGAAGAAAAAAAGGACGAGAAAAAAGAGGACAAAAAATCGTCTAAGTCGAAAAAAGAAAAGGAAATGGCTGAAAAACTGGAACAGATTATTATTGCCGGAGTGAAAGACCTTGTGATGCACGAGGTGGGACACACACTTGGATTGCGTCACAATTTTAAGGCGAGTAGTTGGTTGACGTTGGAAGAGATTAACAAGCCGGATCGTTCGAAGGAGTTTGGGATTGCCGGTTCGGTGATGGATTATTTGCCGATTAATGTTGCGCCGAAGGGGCAGCCGCAAGGTGATTATTTTATGGCAACGCTTGGTCCGTACGATTATTTGGCAATTGAGTACGGTTACAAAATTCTTTCCGGCGGGACGGAGGGCGAATTGAAAGAACTTCAAAAGATTGCCGCGCGTCAGGCGGAAAGCGGTCGGAATTTTGCAACAGACGAAGATATTATTGTCACGGATTGTGATCCGCTGACTTCGACACGCGATCTTGGTTCGAATCCGTTGGACTATGCCAAAACGGCAACAGCGCGTTATGAGCAATTGTTACCGGAATTGCTGGATCGGTCGGTTAAGGAAGGCGGCAGTTATAAAGATGTGGGTCGTTTTTTCATGCTTTTGTTGTTTGACCGGGTGAGTGCGAATTTGGTTTTGTCCCGTAATGTTTCCGGTCTTTATGTTAATCGCGATCATCGAGGTGATCCGAATGGGCGTCCGCCGTTTCAGGTTGTTGATGCCAAAACGCAACGGGAATCGTTGGAATACATTTGTCAAACGATTCTGGCGTCAGACTCTTTTAAGATTCCGCATGATGTGTACAATAAGTTTGGCGAGGAAAAATGGTTACATTGGGGTTATCAGATTTACGGCAGCCGCACATGGAATCTGAACGAATTGATTCTATCGGTGCGGCGTTCTGTTTTGTTGCAATTACTTGATCCTTGGGCATTAGAGCGGTTGGAGGAAATGCCGCTTCGTGTGGCGGAGGGCGACGATGTTTATACGATTGACGAATTATTTGAGACATTAACGGGTGCTATTTTTCGGGAATTGGAAACGATTAAAGAAGGTGAATTTACCGCACGAAAACCTGCGATCGGATTGACGCAACGTGCGTTACAAAATTATTATTTTGATATTTTGTCAAGATATTCACTTGGCGAATTGTCACCGGTTTCGAGCCAGTCCATTGCACGTCAACAGTTGACGAGTTTATCTTCGAACATTCAAGCGTTGCTTACCGGCAAGGTGAAATTGGATTCCGCGTCACGAACTCATCTTTGGTCGTTACAAGAACGTATTCGAAAGGTATTGGACGCGGACATTATCCGCCGCCGCCCGTAACGTTCTACTTTCGGTGGTCATAAATGTATGTTTTTACCCCGTAGAGGCGGGAAGGCGTTAGCGACGGGGGCTTGCCCCCGATACAATTCACAATTCACAATTCATAGTTCATAGTTCATAGTTCACAATTGTGCATTGTGAATTGAGTCGGTCGCAAGCGACCGTCGCTAACGCCTAACGTCTCACCTGCCTAACGTCATTTTTATGACCG
>JAISQH010000414.1 GCA_031274385.1 Planctomycetaceae bacterium
GCACGGGTTTCGTACACCGGTTTGTATTCCGTCCATGTCCGCGTTTTCTGTTCATAAACCGGCTTGTACACCGTGTACGGAATTTGCTTTTGCCGCGTTTCGTACACCGGACGATTCACCACATATTCCCGTTGACGAGTCTCCCAAACAGGACGGCAAATGGTGTACGGAATCTGTTTTGTCCGGGTTTCATACACCGGTTTGTATTCCGTCCATGTCCGCGTTTTCTGCTCGTACACCGGTTTACAAACCGTGTACGGAACCTGTTTCGTTCGGGTTTCATACACCGGTTTACAAACATTGTACGAAACCGTTTTGACTTTCGTTTCCCAAACCGGTTTACAAACCGTGTAACGGACTTCCCGCGTGCGAACTTCAGGAACGTATTTGCAATAAGTTACCGTCCGCGCAACAGGAACTTTGTTATAAACCGTTTTATAACAAGTGATTTGCTGTTTGTCATAGACAACCTTTTTACAGGTTCGCATGACGGTGACACAATGGTCAACGTAATCGCAACAACGCGGAAGACACGGATGACAGGTTCCCGCTCCGCAATAACCCGCCTGAACCGACGGAACCGCCAATGCGAAAATTGTCGTAACCGCAAACAAAACTCCCAAGAATTTATTGCTCATAAAATTTCTCCTCTTGGCAAACACGAAGTGTAAGCTTCTCAACGATGATGTTTGTGTTTGAAAATACAAAAAAATATTGGAATTTATTAACCAATTTACTAAATTAACCAATTAACGAAAAACAACCATCTCCTCACTTTTTTCCAAACAACAAAACATTTCATTTCATTTGTATCATTTCCGTCGATGAGTGAAAATACGTTCACTTTAACGATCAGATAATACAAAAAACTTCTTTACAAGAAGTTACACCGTCGGTTGACGTTATCTATCGACTTAGCCTAACAGCGCACTTCAAAAAAAATGTTTTTGAAAATTTGAGTTGGAAAAAAACAGCGACAAATATGCAGAAAAGATAAATTGGAACAACCTTAATCTAATTTTATCTATTGATTTTATCTAACTAATCTCATATTTGATCAATGTCTTTAAGATTATACCGCTCAACAATCAGATTTGTAAAGTACCCAAACCATTTTTTTGGAAAATTTTCTCAAAATAACCCATTTATTCAAAAAGTGCGTATTGTACGGCTTTAAATTTAGGAAAATTTAGGAAAATTACGCCTGTTGCTTTAACTTTACATTGAACGGCAATTTTGATAGACTATTCGGTAAATCAATTCGGTAAATCAATCGGGAATCGCCATGATTCTCTCAATTTCAAATCAACCGCTAACATTTCAACAATTAAATGAGTCAAATGAATCAAATTAAAAAAATCTCGTACCTTGTTATCAATTTATTTCTGTTGTTTTATAGTTTTTCGTTGTTTGTTTCTGCTGATGAATTTCACGGCAAGAAAGGTGATTGGCACGGTTTTACGTCTTACGAATTTGAGGTCGGGAAAAAAACTTGCCGTGTTGTTGTTCCCGTAAAGGCAGCGGAGGGAATGCCTTGGGTTTGGCGGGCAGTGTTTTGGGGACACGAACCTCAAACCGAGACGGCTCTTTTGAACAAAGGTTATCACGTTGCGTTCATTCAATGCAGCGATCTGCTCGGTTCTCCGCAAAATATCAAAGAGCGTAATGAGTTTTACGATTTTCTCACGGAAAAATACGGATTGTCAAAAAAACCGGTTTTGCTCGGAATGAGTCGCGGCGGTCTTTGTTCGCTTCGTTGGGCGATTGCCAACCCGACCAAAGTTTCTTGTTTGTATATTGATGCTCCGGTTTGCGATTTTAAGAGTTGGCCCGGAGGCAAGGGGAAAGGAAAAAAGAGTTCCGGTGATTGGCAACAGGTTTTGAATCTCTATCAACTCACAGAAGAAGAAGCCTTGAAATTCAACGGCAATCCGGTTGATGCGTTGCAACCGTTGGCGGAACAAAGAGTACCGATTTTGAGCGTTTGCGGTGACAGTGATGATGTTGTACCGTATGAAGAAAATACCGCGATTCTTGCCGAGCGTTATAAAAAAATGGGAGGCTCAATTGAAGTGATCTTAAAACCGGGCATCGGTCATCACCCTCATAGCCTGAAAGACCCAACTCCGATTGTCGAATTCATTCTGAAAAATACGGCAAAATGACATTTGCCAAACCAACATCCCCTCGTTGAGCGATTAAACAGCAATAAAATGATTGCACGTAACTTTATATTTGAAAATAGACCTGTGCAATTAAAGGTGTTTTTTCTCACGGGATCGAAAGAATCGTCTTAGGTTGACGAGAAAATCGCTTCCGGTTTCGATTTGCAACTGATCAACACGGCAACGTTTTAGTGTTTCGGTAATCTTGTTTTGACCGGAACTAAGTTGGCGGGCAAGTATTTGGCGGATCATTGGGTTAGCGGTATCCACTTCGAGTAATTCGCCCGTTTCGGCATCACGCAAGGTAATCAAACCGACATTGGGAAATTCCCGCTCTCTCGGATCGGAAAGCGTCAAAGCAATCAAATCGTGTTTCCGAACACAAATAGAAAGAGATTGTTCCTGTTCACCCGATAACGAAGTCTGCCGAAAACGATGCAATGACTGAAACAAAATTTTTTGTTCTGTACGGTTACTGCCTGCCAAAAAACCACTGACTTCGTTCCGTTCTCCTTTCATGTTCCAAAAATTTTCTTCCGCCGCCCCGGTTATTTCTGTGACAAGAAAATCACTGAGCAAAAAAACAATTGCCCGGCGTTTCTGCACACGATTAACATAATCCAGCGCTGCTTTGAGATTCGTTTGCCGGACGGTCGGTTCAGCCGCCAGCAATTCCCGAATCAAATGCAATACATTGCCTTTGCCTTTTCTGGGACGGTAATAATCAATCACCTGATCGGCAAAAGTGACAAGACCAACTTTATCGTTGTTCTTTAAAGCGGAAAACATGAGAACTGCCGCAACCTCCACTGCCGTTTCAAATTTCGAATGGGCAGACCCAAAAATACCGGAAGCAGAAACGTCAACAAGGAATAGAATTGTCAATTCGCGTTCTTCAACAAAATGCTTGATAAACGGTTTACCAGCCCGTGCTGTTACATTCCAGTCAATTGACCGAATATCATCACCCGGTTGGTATTCACGGACTTCGCTAAATTCCATGCCGCGCCCGCGAAACACACTTTTATATTGACCCGCAAAAAAATCGTTCACCATTCGATTGGCAACAATTTCAATTCGGTGCACTTTTTTGAACAGTTCTATAGCATCCGGCATCGTCAATGAGGAGTTATTAATTTAACCTTACAATTTCCCGGTTTTTCCCTTTTGGATTTTCCCAATTTATTGTTTTTTGGCTGAGTCATTTCGGTATTCTACAATAAAAACTCACCTTTTCAAGAAACCGGTGGATTGATTCTTTCTTTTTTTAAGAAGTTAACGGTGAAGCGTTACGTGAATTAAACGATGAGACCAGTCAAACGTAACGCAGCCCAGATTGCGGATGTGAGAATCATGAACGTTCCGTACACCAGCAAATTGATTCCGATAACCTGCCATGTTACTCGTTTTGGCTGCAAAAGGTGCGAACGGCAAAGCAGAAACGCGATGATTCCCAACACCAACCACATTAAAATGACATAACCAATAAATCGCAAATCATTTTGTAATAATAAGGGAGGCGACGAAGTTGTGGCGGAGGACATACGGGCGAACATGTGTCGAAAGGCAATGAAACCTTCGATTGCCCCCAGAAGGGCGAAGGGCATTGAATGAAAGAAAAAGAGCATGATTGTTGTCAAAACCAAGCCGGTCATACTTCGAATTTTGACGAGGAAAGAGAAAAAAAAGAGATTGATAATCATTCCTGTCAGGACATTTTGGAACAAATTGAGTAGTGATGGCAACAGACTGCCTCCGAAGACAAACGCCAGCGAAACAAACGGCAACGCCAAAACGGCGTAATACCCTGACCAAAGAACACCAAGAAGAACATAACCATATAATAACGTATGCCATGAAAACGCAAGATCAAGGAGTTCGTCGTTGACCCGTGCGGCGGCGTACATCACGGCTGGGCAAAACGCGGCAATGGAAACAAAGAAGGCTGCCGGTGCGACACCGACCGTTGACCAGATTTGAATCATGAACTCCTTTGTTGGTCTTATTCCCAGCAACAAAAGACAAGCGGAAACGGCAATAACGGCAATTGCCAAATACAGAATAGTTGTCCAAGTCAACGTGTGAGACCGAACCAAACGCCGTGTTTGGCGGACAACAATCGGATTCATCTTATCATCAAACCGATAAAACAGATTTTGAATAAACATATCGATTAAACCAAGTCCTCATTGACCTCATGGAGACATACCCAACCAAACTGGTTTCGGCACATTTTACCAGAAAATCAGAAAAAGAGTAGCCG
>JAISQH010000425.1 GCA_031274385.1 Planctomycetaceae bacterium
CTTCGTCCTGTGGTTGCCGCGAACCTGGAAAAGTTTTGCCAAATGGCGAGCGTGGAAACCGGGTTTCAAAATTCGTTTCCGCAAAGGATTTTGGGCGTTTATGTATGATATTCACAACACCGCCGGCTTTTATTTGTTGATTCCGACATTGATTCTGGCTCTGACCGGACTTTGCTGGTCATTCGGCTGGTACAGAAACGCCGCAAGTTATGTTCTCGGCGATCAGGTCTTCAAACAACGAATGCAACGCCCCGAAAAAATCGAAGCCGTCGAAGAAACAATGTTACCGCTTTCCGTCGGTGAAATGATCGAACGCCAAAACAAATTAACGCCGGGTCCCGGTGAAATGGTCATCTCCATTCCAAACGATAAAGAAACCGCAATGGTCATTCAAAAAGGAAGAACCGGCTTTTTCGCCCTCTCCATCAAAGACAAAACTCAATGGGATCGATATCGCGGAACAGTAATTCCGGTTGAGCATTTCGGCAAAAAAGTGGAAGTGGAACGTTTTGCAGAGAAACCGTTCGGTGCCCAAATCGCAGCCGCCATTCGAACGCTTCATTTTGGCGATGTAACCGGTTTGTCTTCGAAAATTTTGTTTTTCGTTGCCTGCCTTTTTGCAACAAGTTTTCCGATTACCGGCGTGGCACTCTGGATTAAAAAACTCGTGGTTCGCCGCCGAAAACGAAAAGCCGCTAAATCCGTTCAAGAGACCGCCCCGCCAACCGTCTCCATCGACCACCCGCTCGAAGGCGAAAATCCGCCCGTCAGTGTCGGGCAAACCGTGTAAAAAAAGGTTGTCTGAACTTTGATGAAACTGATTTAATGATTAACCTGATTGACTGTAAAAAATAAAATCACTGTCAATCAGTGAATCAGTTTAATCAAAGTTCAGACATTCTCCATTAACTTTCCTTACCTTCCTGTGAAAAATCCCATATAAATTAGGCACGAACAATTGAGAGAACTTTGTACGAGACAAACGAAAAAGCCGGAAAATAGATTTTCGTTTGTCTCGTTGTTTCGTATTTTCTCAAAAAAAGACAAACTCTCTTTCTCTCTTGAAAAAAGTATGTGTTTCATGTAGAATACCGAAATGATTAACATTACCTGCGAGAAATTTGAGATTGATTCCATTGAGTGACTCATTCGGGATGTAACAGGATACACCTCGATTTGATATTTGTTGATACCCCTAATTTACGGAGCACAGGTTCATGAAAAAACTGTTTTTAGTTTGTTCACCGATTCAACTGATCGGTTTTTTTCTTCTTTTTTTTGTTTCGTTTGCTTTTTTTTCCGGTCTGATTCCCGATAGTCCGGTTTCGTTTGTTCCGCTTCTGGTTGCGCAGGAGGCTGAAGCCGAAAACGCGGAAAATGAAAATCAAGCCAACGATGCGGCGGATGACGGTGACGCAACAGAAGGAGATTCGTCTGATGTTTCACAGGACAGTTATTTGTTCTGGTATTTGAAAGCACTTGGACCGCTTTTTGCACCGGCGTTTGCCATTCTGTCAATTTGTTTTGTCATGCTGGTTGTTATGAATTGGATGTCGATCAGCCGGAACAATATCATGCCGCAAGACATGATCACTGCCTTTAAGCAACAACTGGACGATCAAAATTTTCAGGAAGCTTACGAAACGGCTCATTTGAACGAATCAGCGCAAGGGAAAATTCTTGCGGCTGGTTTGGCTAAGATGCAGTCCGGTTATGAAGCGGCACAACAATCAATGTCCGATGTTGCCGAAGAAGAAATCATGCGGATCGAACAGAAACTTGGTTGGATTGCCATGATTGCGGGAATTGCTCCGATGATTGGTTTGCTTGGAACTGTTTTCGGAATGGTTGATTCGTTCAATGTGATTGCCCGGTCAGGAACCGCCCCGCAAGCAAGTGAATTAGCCAATGGAATTTCAACCGCTCTGATCACAACACAAGTTGGTTTGTTGATTGCGATTCCGGCGATGCTTGTTTATGAATTTCTTCGTAACAAATTGGCGTTGCTTGTTTTGGAATTGACTGTTCAAACCGAAAACCTGATGAGCCGATTCAAAACTTAACCCTGTTCCTTTTTCAACCAACCCGATTGCCGCCATGAAGTTCAAATCGAAAGCCGAAAAACGTGATCTCGACATGACATCGATGATTGACATCACGTTTTTGTTGATTGCGTTTTTTATGGTTTTGATCAATTTCTCCGAAGCCGATACGAACGAGCGGATCAAATTGCCGATCAGTGAATTGGCAAAGCCGCCCGATACTCCGCCGACAGAACCGATGATCCTTCAGGTTTTGAGCGATGGTAAAATTATTTACGCCAACGCTGAATACGATATTGAGGGGTTGCAAAAAAAAATCGAGTTTCAATTACGGCTTCTGAAAATGCTCAAAATCCCGATCAAATCCGTCAATGTTATTATTCGTGCTGATGCCGGGTGCGATGCGGGAAAAGTTCAGGATGTGATTGAATTGTGCCAGAGTCTGAAACTCGAAAATTTCAAACTCCGTGCCAAACAAAACGACCAATAATGGTGATTTGGGGTTTGTGATTTGTGATTCGGGGTTTGTGTCAGTGACAAAGTCCCAAACCACAAACCACAAACCACAAGTCACAAATCCTAAACCACAAAAATGAAACGGAAATTATCGAACCATAAAAAGGCGGAGTTGAACATGACATCAATGATTGATGTGGTGTTTTTGCTTCTGATCTTTTTTGTGATGACGTTTAAGATTATTGTTCCTGAGGGGGATTTTAATATTAAAATGCCTCCGATTTCTCAGCCGCAAGAAACGATTGATCTTCCGCCGGAACCGCTTCGGGTTCGTCTTTCTGCGTCGCCAAACGGCAGGCTGACAACAATCAGTTTGGGTGATCGGGTTCTTGGAACCAGTTTTACGGAGTTACGCAAACGGGTTCTTCTGATGATCCAGCAACGCGGCGGACCAAACAAAGCGTCCGTCGAAATTGAATTGGCACCGGACGATCATTTGCGGTACGAATACGTGATCGAAGCCATTACTGCGGTCACCGGTGAAGTGAAAGACGGGCAAATTTACAAAATTTGCGATAAAATCAAATTTGCTCCGCGACACAAAGAATAAATGAGATTGCCTAAAGCGTCTTTTGTAGAAAAAATGGAGTCACCATTCTTTTCTACCGATGGGATAATATGTTATACTCATTTTTAGGGACTTCTCAAAAATCAAAAACGGAAAGAATTTTGAGTGGTTCCTTTTCAGTGAATTTTTTGTTTCTTGGACTAACGTTCCGATTTTCGACGGCTAATTATCATGAAAAACGCTTGTTTTTTTCAAATTGTTTGTTTTTCCTGTTTTTGGGTATTAGCCTTTGATCTTGTGAGAGGTGAGGAGTCTTCCGCTCAGCCAAGACTGGCTCCGGGAACTCTTATCACCATTCAACCGGATATTGATTACGGTTCCGTTTATAATCGGGCTGATATGGTCGAAGTACTTGCGTCCTTGCCTGATATTCCGACGGAATTGGCAGATGATGTCCGCTTCAACAAAGAAATCTGGGCAAAAGAAATTCGGTACCAACGTGATATCTGGTGTCTCCAATTTTCATTCAAACCGCTCCGAATTATTTACGTTGATATTCCAAACAAAGAGGGATCGTTCGATAAAAAAGCAATCTGGTATCTGGTGTACAATGTTAAAAATGTCGGTCAGGAAAAAGGCGGTTCAATTAGTTCTGCCGTCGAAACCGAGATGAAAACGCCTATTGCCCAAGACACGGTTGCTAAATTTAAAATCATCAAGCGTGAGGCGACTGGGCGTAAAGAGACTGAGAGTGAGCCTCAGACTCAGACTCGTGACAGCGAACTTATTCTTCGCAATATTCCCGGAACATTCAAACCGCAGTCGCCGGGTAAAGAGGAACCAATCCGATTTGTCCCGTTATTCCTTTTGGCGACAGACCGCCTTGTTCTGGAAACTGTTACAAGCAATCATCAGGAAACCGGAAGAGTTGAAACCCAAACCGAGACAGCAGCCGTTTCTTACTCCGATCAAATTATTCCGCTTGCTCTTCCGGCAATCATCAAACGCGAAGGCATGAAAACGGTTCCCGAAACAACAGTCAGTATTACCCGCAAACCGATTGCTGTCGGCAATGACCTTTGGGGTGTGGCGATCTGGACGGATATTGATCCCCGAATTCATCGTTTTTCAATTTATATCAGCGGTCTGACCAACGCTTACCAATGGGAAGACGACGGAACCAATTCCGGCAAACCGGGTGAAGGACGGAGCATGAAACGGAAAGTGCTCAAAACAAACTGGTGGCGAATCGGTGACCAATACAACGTCAATGATTCGCAAATTCAATATGGTTATCCGGGGGAGATTGACTTCGAATGGATTTTCCTGTAAAATTCCCGACTTGGAAATAGAGTTGTGCCGTTTTGAAACGGCATCATCAGATCAAGTCAAACGAAGGGAAAAGGTTGTGTTATGG
>JAISQH010000434.1 GCA_031274385.1 Planctomycetaceae bacterium
AACGGCTCACCGCCAACCGTCATTACCGCTTGCCGCCAAGATTCGGAGGCAGTCATGCTTGAATAGTTTTTCAGAAACTCCCCGACCAAATCATACGAAGCCCGACCGCCCGTCCGCCAACGACTCATCAGAATCGTTTTCGCACCGCAAGCCTCCAACGCCATCGCCGAAAGGAATAACTCTTCACCATTCGGAATCGGTTTAAGACTGCTGCGTGACGATTTGAGCGAAGACTCCGCCGGAGTGTGGAAACCGGGTAACACAATCAGTTGCGGACCGCCCCAAGGAAGATTCAGCCAACTCGAAACCGGATTTCTCAACTTCGTTTTATCACCATTAAAAGGCGACCAGTCCAATGGTTGACCGCTTTGCGGCGTCGGAATATCGTCCAGAACAACAAGTTGTTGAATCCGTGTTGCCAACGCCGACGCCGAAGCGGGAAACGGTTCGTTTGAAGTGACCGGCATGGGAACCAGATGCGGAATCCCCGCACGAACATATCGGTCAATCGCCTCCAATGCAACCGACGGTTCGTCTTTTGAAACAAACTTACCGTGAATGACCAACGTCTCTGCGGTCGCACTTCGCCCGGCTTTTCGCGGAATCCCAAGCGATGCCATTGGAGCATACCGGATTGTCAACGGGTCTTGCCCCGCCGCAATCAGCGGACGGTATTCCTGACCGATTTTGACCGTCATCGCCTCAAACGGAACATACCAAAGCAAACCGGTCGGAACAATTACCAATTCCGTAAAATGAACCGGACGTTGCTCATTGCCGAGTAAACGGACAAGAAGTTTGGAACCGGCTTCCTTCCACTTACTATTCGGATCAACCAACTCCTTAAAAGGCAACGGATAATTAATATCACGATTGCCAAGACCCATCAGATAATCTGTTATCAGTTTGGACAACGAATCGGCTTTGGGTTCCTGAGTCATTGACCACATGGTCAGGTTGCGGCTGTCAATCAGGAAACCGTACAACACGCCCAACGACTCCACAAACACCAACATCGCCGTCTTTTCCGGCAACTCTTTGCGGATTTGATCCAATTTCATTAACGGCGGGAAAATATCCGACGTTTTGGTTCGGGTCAACGCCATCGGACGAAGCAACGCCTCTTGTGCCAAACTTAATGTTTCCAGTTCTTTGAACAGTTTCCTTTGTTGTTCGGCTTGCGCGGGGTCATTCGGGACAAGCGGAATTGATTGAAGTTGCGATTTGACCGCGCGGACTTTGTTCGACAGTTCCCCGAACTGCGGTTCGCCGAATCGGGCAAAATCAAGCATCAATGTCTGACGTTCGAGCAGCGTTTTTGGAGTAACATCGTCGCTTGTTCCTTCAAAAAGGAGTCGAAGCGAAAAAAGCCGCGAACCAAGAGAGAATGACGAAAAGAACGCGGCACGTCTTGCCCGTTCGGAGATTTCAAACGCCTTTTCCCGATCACCGCGTTGAAGCGCGACATAAAACCATCGTTGAAAGGCGGCGGGCGGCGTGAACGTCATTGCTGCCAAACTCTCCATCGGTTGCAACATCCAATCAACACTGCTCGGATCACGCAACATCCAATCGTAAAGCTCATCCGCAATCCGCATCGTAATTGCGCCGCGTGTGGTGATTTTACCTTGCTGAAAAAGCGTTTCGAGGATATTCAGTTGATAAAGCCAAAGCGAACCGCGTTGCCTCATGAAAAGGAGGGCGGTTTCCAGATTTTTATCGCCGTTTTGCATGGCGGGAGCCATTGGTCTTCCGTTTTGGAAATCGGCATACGCCAGAGCATACGTAATCATTGCCCCAAGATAATAATTCCGCGCACCATGAATCGAGTCGGCAAGATTCCGTCCTTTCAACAACGCAGCGGCTTGTTGTGAAAGCGTTGCCGCCAGTTTGACATTGCCCGCCATGAACGCATCCTCCGCCAATTCCTGACAAAGCGGAACAAGAATCATCGGACTCACATCTTTTTGCGGCGCGAAAAAATTCAACGCGGCTTGAATAGACGGCAACGTTTTTGTTTTATCGATTAATTTCTGAGCGTTTGCCATATTGCGGAATGTTTCGCCCAGCAAGATGGGGTCGCGAGCCAGATACGCGGAAAAGGACGATTCAAGATAATATCGGACGGCATCTTCGGGTTTATTGGCGCGAAGCGCGATATTGCCCAATTCGTTCAATGCGGCGGGGGTCAATTGGTGATCGAATTGCCCTTGCATGAGGAGACCTTTTTGAAGTTGCGTTTCGGCGGAGGCGTCATCGCCCATTGCTGCCAACGTCAATCCGTGAAGCACATCAACCCAAACGCCGGTAAAATGATTGGGGGGACAAGGGCGGTTGTTAAGAATTTCGAGCAGGTTTTTGGTTTCCGGGTCATATTTTGAGAGCGGTCCGAGAATTTCCGCACGCCGGCGAATCATCAATCCCATTCGGGAAATGATTTCATCGGCGCGGATACTGCTTAGTTGCGAATTTTTGGTCAGAGCGGTTCCTTGTTGTCCTAAGTTGACGAAGTTAATATTTTCCTGATAGATTTGAAATTTACAGTGCCTGAAGTCTCCGATTCCACCGGGTCGTAGGGAGTTACCCCATGCGAACGGTTGGCGCGGGAGGGCGGCGGGATTACCGGAGTAGGTGATACTTCGGAGCCATTCCGGCTGCTGAAGATAAATCTGCAACGCGTTATTGAATGCCTGCAACGCCTCATGATAACGGGACATTTGATAATGACATTCTCCGCACATGATCCAATAACACATTGAATCGAGCCAAAGAAACATGGTTCCGTTTGCGTTTGGGATTTTGACGGCACGTTGCAGATCGCGGTTGAAATCTGCCAAAGCTTTCTCGAAATTCCCTTCGTGGCAACGAGTCAGGGACAAAACAAAATATTCGGGAGTGGGGATTTCACGAACGGGCATTGCACTTTGCCCTGCTGCTGTTCTGCTGAAAAGAAAGGTCAAACCGAGCAACAGAAGAAAAAAAGAATAAAATCGCAACATGTGGTACTTCCTGATTGGGGTATCGTTTGGTTGAACGCAACCTCGTTGGCGAAACTCAGGAAACAATTCCGTTTGAGATTCCCGATTCGTGTTGAGGCGGTACAGAGGTGGTACTACATAAGAGTATAGACGAAAGAGAAAAAAAAGGAAACACGAATTTTCTGAAATTTTTCAAAACGAGACAAGGTGTGGGGAGTAGTCATCGCCGGTAACCGGTTCAGTAGGGGCGAAGGCAAGCCTCGCCCCTACAATAACCGGTTCAGTAGGGGCGAAGGCAAGCCTCGCCCCTACAATAACCGGTTCAGTAGGGGCGAAAGCAAGCCTCGCCCCTACAATAACCGGTTTTTGAACCGCTTACGTCTCCCACAAACCCTCAATCACCAACTTTCACGCTATCCAATGCGAAATTTTTGCCTTTGGATGTGACATTTTTGTCTTTTGACATGTGGCAATTTCTTTTTGGCACGTGCCAATTTCTTTTTGGCACGTGACAAGTTCTTTTTGGCACGTGCCAATTTCTTTTTGGCACGTGACAATTTCTTTTTGGCACGTGACAATTTCTTTTTGGCACGTGACAATTTCTTTTTGGCACGTGCCAAGATCGGAAGTGCGGCGTGGAGGGTCTGAGTGTTCCTTAGCGTG
>JAISQH010000465.1 GCA_031274385.1 Planctomycetaceae bacterium
AAAATCCAACGGCAAACGGTTTGTGTTGGATCAATGGTGGTATGTCGTCGTCCACACCTTGCAGAATTGTTTTTTCTGCTTCTTCTGCCGCTTTCAAAGCCTGTATTGATTTCAGCCTACCGCAACGTAAATCGGCAATCAGTTGATTCAACATTTCCGAAAACCGCTTGAACAATGCCGGATCAGAATCCCAACGTTCCATTATTGTTCGTTTAAGATTGTGAACAATCGTCTCTGCTCTTGCTTCATCACTTTCTGATTCTTCCAATAATTTTTGTCGCATTGCCGGATCGGACAGATCAATTTTTCCCGTAATCACATCAACGTTACCGGCTTTCAAATGCGTATCGAGTAATTTTCGTATCCGTGATTCATATTCCGAAAAATCGACAATTTCCGCATATCGGCGGCGTACCATCTGCCGGAGTTCCTTGAAAAAAAACAAATCTTTTTTGTACAAATTGATTGTTTTCTCCGGTGTACTTTGCAGAAACTCGACACTCGACAACGCAATTCCCAATACTCGTACAAAATTGGCAAAGCGGTCATAAAATTTGATACGAAGTTCTTCGTCTTCTAAAAGGCGGATGTAAGATTCGTAAACACGTTGTTTCGACGGAGCAAGTTCCTTGAACGAGTCCAGTAAAATGGCGTGAACTTGCGGAAGCGTCGCGGTAACTTCACGGATATCAACGAGCGTTCCCTGAAGATCAGCGGCATCAAACCCGGCAAGCGAGCTGTAAACATCCATTGCCGAATGGAGTTTGTCAAAAATGCCGCGATAATCAATAATGTAACCGCACTCCTTTCCGTCACAAATCCGATTGACCCTTGCTATTGCTTGCAATAATGCATGATCTTGTAACACTTTAGCAAGGTAAAGTACAGTGTTACAAGGCGCATCAAAACCGGTCAGCAATTTATCGACAACGATAATGATTTCTATTGCCCCGCTGTCGGGATCAGTGGGATCGGCATATTTGAACGCGTTGATAACATGTTTGTTATATTCCCGTTCATTAATATATTTTCCCGCTTTTCCGACCATCTGTTTCCAAAAACGATTAACCAATAATTTATTCTCTTCCCATAAATTTATTTCTCCCTCACGTGTATCCGGTGCGGAAATAAGAACTTCTGTTTTGATCTTTTTCCATTCTTCGAAACATTGCTTATACAGAATTGCCGTGCGTTTATTCGGAGCGACCAACTGCGCTTTCAATTTTGTCCCCTGAAAATTTTTTACAAAATGTTCCTGAATGTCCCATGCGATTGCTCGGACAATTGGTTCGGCGCAATAGATGATTTCGCTTTTCGAATATTTTTTCTTCAAATCGGCTTTTTGTTCGTCGCTTAAATTTTGTGTTTCGCGATCAAACCAAATATCGATTTCCGGTTGCGTGACCGATTTTTGGACATCACGTCCTTCGTACAATAATCTGACAACGGAATGATCCGCAACGGCTTGCGTGATGGTATACGCATCAATCATTCCGCCGAATTTTGTAACCGTATTCTTTTCTTTTTTGAGAACCGGTGTTCCGGTAAAACCAATGTAACAAGCACGGGGCAACGTTTTACGCATTTTGGCATGAATTGATCCGTATTGTGTCCGATGCCCTTCATCAACGAGAACAAAAATATTCGGATCATCAAGACAAATACCGTGTTTTCCAGCTGCCGCTTCAAATTTATCGATCACAGTTGTTATTACGGTTGACGTTTCTGTTTTTAGCAATTCAATCAGGTTGTTACCGGAAGTTGCCCGTTTGACAACAACATCGCAGTTTTTGAACGTTTTTTCGATTTGTTCGTCGAGATCAACCCTGTCAGTAACGATAACGATACGATATTCCAAAATATCCGGTTCCAAAACGATGGCGAGGGCGAGAAAAACCATTGTGAGACTCTTACCGCTGCCTTGCGTATGCCAAACAACACCGCCCGGTCGCCGTTTTTCGTCATCAATCCGATGAATCCGGTCAAGAATTTTTTCGACACAAAAATACTGTTGATACCTCGCTATTTTTTTTTCTCCGCCATCGACGAGAATAAAGCGGCGAATCAAATCCAAGAGCCGCTCTTTTCGGCAAAGCGACCAAAGTAATTGGTCTTGTACCGATTCCAAGAAATTCGGTATGTTCGGTTCCCGCCAAATTGCCCAAAATTTTTCTTCCGTTCCAATGGTTCCATACTTTGCCTGATCGCCGGAAACAACCATGAGAACTTGCGCATATTGAAACAAACGAGGGATACCATTTTCTTTTTGGTTGCGTAAATGTTGACTAATCGCTTCCTTAATCGGATCGGTTCCTTTGGGTAAATTCGGACGTTTACATTCGATCACAACAAGCGGGATGCCGTTGACGAAAAGGACGATGTCGGGAACATAATGTTCGTTAGAACCGGTACGCTGTACGGAAAATTCTTCGGTAACATGATAAACATTGTTTTCAGGATGTTCCCAATCAATGTAATGAATTGAATGGCTTTTTTTATCACCGCCGATTAATTGTTCCCGGCTTGTACCGAGTGTGAGTAAATTGTACACATTCTCGTTTTCACGAATTAAGCCGTTACGAGGAACATCTTTGAGCGTTAGTACCGCTTCACGGAGATTGGCATCGGTGAACTCAAACGTTTCGCCTTTTCGGGTAATGCGATTGAGCCGGGTCAGTTGTTCGTACAAAATACTTTCCAAAAGCACATCACCGGTTCGCTGATTGCGCAGTTTTAGCGTTTCCTCCGGTGTAAGATATTTCCAACCGAGAGTTTGCAATAATTCAAGAGCCGGTTTTTTCGATATATTTTTTTCGTTCATTTTTTATTGTCGTTCTTTATCGTATTCATCAATGATGTATTCGGAACTCTCTGCCCATAACATTGATGCTGTATTTTGTAACGTTTGATACGTCTTGGAAAGGACAAATTCACGATACACGTCATCGAAAGGACAGTTTCGTTTTTCGGATAATAATGTAACGATACGTTCTATTTTGAACATAATATCTAGCGTCAGGTCTTGCCCATTCAAGGTTAAACGCCCCTTGCCAATTTTCCGCTTATTATTTAACTTCAATGTCCGAATCGCTTTTTCAGTGTGGAATGAGACTTGGTCATTGAGTTTGTTATACGTTAAACGTTGCATTGCTTCCGCACGGGTATAAATTCCTTCAATGAAACCGCTGATTGTTCTCGTTGTTTTATCATTCGCAACGGGACCTTGTACTACGTCAAAAAAATGTTGTGTTCCACCGACAGTCCGGTTTTGGAGAATGAAATCGAACCATTCATCAGAAACTCCATTAAATTTTTTGATTCGTAAATCGTTCGTTAATTCAACGGTGAATTCATAGATAAACAATCCTTCGCCGCCATTACGGTCGTAAAGAATTTGTGCCCAACTTTCGGCTTGTTCTTTGAAAACTGTTGTATAAAACGTAACTGTCTATTTTATTTTTTAAGGATTGCGTGTAAAGTAACTAAAACAACTCCGTAGGAGTTTAATTTTGATAACCCCGTGCAAACGAAGTGCAGCACGGGGTAAGTGTACAAACAA
>JAISQH010000488.1 GCA_031274385.1 Planctomycetaceae bacterium
TACGGCTAAAACCGGGTAAATCGTCAACCGAACGGTTTTTCCCTTGAAACCCGTCGAAATCCTGTCCGACAAACGGATCCAGTTTCGGAACTCCCGCCCCAATCAAATTGGATTCGCCGCTGCTGAATCTTGGCGGTCCCGGTATGACTGTTTCTTCGTTTTTCGCTTCTTCCGACAGAAATTGGTTTGGTTCCGTCAGGGGCCAAACCATGTAGATTGTCTTTGAACTTTTGTCCGGTTTGCCGATGGTCAGTTCCAAACAGGCTGATTCCCACGCCGGTTGACCCCGATAAACGCCTTGCATGAGGTCGCGGAGAACTGCCGCCTGAAAATCTTCCGGGAAAAAATCTTCCGGCATCAGATTCATGCCCCATTCCTGAGCAAAGGTCGAAAGTTTGCTTTTTCCGGTTGCGTCGGGTTTATCGCACCAAGACGGAATCAAACCGGTCGAATCAGGAATCAGAATCGCAATTCCTTGTCCTCCGACAGTTAAGAGCATTGCCAAGCCTTTGCCGGTGATTTTCGACGAAAGAACATCGCCTTGAAATTCACCGCCGGAACCCGGCTGAATCGTGATTGTCACGTCAAATGTTCGTGCAAACGCCGACGCAGCTTCTTCCGCACCGTTCTTAACGGCTTCGATAAAACGATTGATCGCAGAAGAATTTAAGTCCACCATAGGAGTTAGTAGTCAGTTGTCAGTAGCCAGTAGTCAGTTGTCAGTTGTTGGTTGTTAGTATCATAATGTTATCGCACACGCCGTGAAAAAAATAATTTTTTTTTTCAAACAAACAGTAAAATAAACCGCTTGCGTCACTGGCTACCGGCTACTAACAACTGGCTACTAACTTTACATCGGTTCCGACACGAAAAATCCGCCGTTTGAAATAAGGACTTCCTTTTATTCTTTTCAGGAAAACCGTGCCGGAATAACATCATTTTTGTGATTTGTGGTTTGTGATTTGTGGTTTGGGGTTTGTGATTTGGGGTTTGGGGTTTGTGATTTAGACAAAAACAATTCACTTTCCACATAAAAATCAGATCAATCAAAAAATCAGTTTAATCAGCTTAATCAGTTTAATCAAAGGTCAAAAATCAACTTAATCAACGGTCAAGGCTTTTTGTAGTATAACACCTAAAAAAGCATTTTAAGTAAGGTGAGATAAATAAAATAAGAAAAACAAGTTATTCGTATAAAATATTCTGAAAGTTCCAATTCTACGTATTTTAACATTTTTTAAGTTTTTTTCGATTAAATTAATTATTCCAAATAATTTTTTAATGAAAATTGGTCTTTACCCGATTTAGAAAAAAAGGCACAATACGTTTCGTTCGGTGAAGGTCATTTTTGAGCGATCAACCGAACAACATTTGTGAGCCGACGGTTTTATTCCGATTCGGCGATTGTCAAGGAAGAACAATTTCGTTTTGCCGTATCGGAGATTTAATTCCCCCCGTCGGCAACACCATTCACACGCAGGAGAGCACACAGTGAAACAAACATGTTGGACGACCCTTTTTGTTGCCCTTTGTATGACCGTTGGCGGATTCGTTTCCCAAGCAACGGCACAACAACAGGGACTTCCCCAATTCGTTGCCGTTGTCGATGTTGCCCAGTTGATTAAGGAACATCCTGATTTTCGCGGTAAACAGGAAGCCCTTCAAAAAGTAGTACAGACCGAAGAAGCAAACTTCCGCGCCCGTCAACAAAAGATTGTGGACAAGGAAAAAGCACTTCAGAATTCCGGATTCAAACCGGGAACGCCGGAACATCAAAAACAAGTGGATGAAATCGCAAACGAATACGCCGATTTCGAAAAAGACGCCAAAACGATGCAACGCCGATTCGCTTTGGAAAATTCGAAAATTATGTATGAAACCTATCAGGACATCAAAAAAGTGATCCGTGATTTTGCCAAGCAACGGCGTATTGCTCAGGTGACGGATTACCGGATGTTCGAGCCGAATCCGGCGGAACCGCAAACGGTTGCCGAAGATATGGATCAGAAACTGGTTTGGTTTGATGAACAACTTAATATTACCGAGTTGGTCATCAACGAGTTGTACGCTGCTCACGGTAAGCAACGTCCGGCTAAAACGGCTGAAGTTGTTAACAACCGCCAGCCCGCACCGCAACCGGTAACACCACAACCGCCAGTCGGTCAAGCCCAACCGGCACCGATTCGTTAAATCCCGATTTGATTATTTTTAATTAATTAAATTAATTAATTGATTAATCAATTTACTTATTAATTGATTGAACGGGAAGTAAAAATTGAAGGAGCCGGAAGGGAAGGCATTGATTTTGCCGAAACTTCCGGGTAGGCAAATTTTATCCACACCCGGAAGTTTTCATATTTTAAAAAATAAAAAATCAAAAACTTCCGGCTCTTTGTTGTCGGTTATCATTTTATTTATGGAAACATCTTCCATTTCATCGACTATTGATGCTGTGTCATTGTTTTCCGGTTCACTTAAAGAAAAGTTTCGATTCCAGAACACGATTGCCCAACGGGTTATTATTCGTGGTTTTGGTTTTTGGACTGGCGAGGATGTCTGTCTGGAACTCAGACCGGCGGAACCGGACACGGGCATCGTTTTTGTTCGTTCCGATTTGAGCGGCACACCTCGTATTCCGGCTTTGGTCGAATACCGCGAGGAAAAACCGCGTCAAACTTCGTTGGCAAACGGTAAAGCCCGCGTTGATATGGTCGAACATCTTCTGGCGGCACTCAAGGCTCTCCAGATTGACAATTGTGAAATCTGGACAGATCGTCCTGAAATGCCCGGTTTTGATGGTTCCAGCCGTCCTTTTATTTTTGTTTTGAAGCAAGCGGAAATCCTGACACAACCGACTCTCCGAAAAATCCGGGTTGTAACACGTTCTTTTCGTGTCGGAAACGAATCGCAACGAATCAATGTGTTACCGAATCGTTCCGGTTTTAATTCGTACCAATACACGTTGGTGCCGGGTGAAGGCTATGCGATTGACAAACAAGATTATCAATTCGATCTTGCGCCGCAATCGTTTTGTGATGAGATCATGTCTTGCCGGACATTCCTCTCGAAACGGGAAGCGAATTATCTTTTGGAGAAGGGGCTTTGTCAACGGGTTACACCGAAAGACGTGTTGGTTCTTACCGAACACGGTCCTCTTGACAATACGTTTCGTTTTTCAAACGAATGTGCCAGACACAAGATACTCGATATGGTTGGTGATTTTTCGCTTGTTGATTGTGATTGGGTTGGGACGTTCGAGTCCTGGCGCGGCGGACACAGCCTCAATGCAGAATGTGTCAAACAACTTTTAGAAAACACAATGCTGCTGGACGAATCGTTCATTTCAAAACGAATCGACCAAGTACTCAACCGAGCCGCTTAGGGAATTGATAATTGAAAATTGAAAATTGAAAATGGGGAGATGATCTTCATGAAACGAATTGGAATCATCGTTTTGTAACTGTCTATTTTGTTTTTCAAGTATGCGAGTAACGATACAAAAACAATTCCGTAAAACAACTCCGTAGGAGTTTCATTTTGATAACCCCGTGCAAGCGAAGTGCAGCACGGGGTAAGTGTACAAACAAAACGAGAACTCCGATAGGAGTTCAATAAAGTGATTTATTTTGGGACGGTGTGTCATGGAACACCAAACATCAGAATTGAACTCCTATGGAGTTCCGG
>JAISQH010000497.1 GCA_031274385.1 Planctomycetaceae bacterium
CAATTCTGGTATTGTGAATTTGATCCCGATGTTGCACCGATGTACCGATGGAAAAGAATTTCGAAAGAAACTCAATGTCCATATTGTCAATGTAACTTTCCAGCAGATAGTTCTACAATAGAAATTGAAAAACCAAATATCCAAAACGGCATGATGAAAAAATAATCGGATTGATTTGCACAAATTGTGTACAGTTGGCGCAGATTGATATTTGATGAAAATATCAATAAAAAAACTACCCATTGTTCCGATGACAATTTGCGGTAAAATAAATATTGTTCTTTGAAAATTACACTTTCCAAGTTTTTTTCAATAAAAAACGCTTGATTTTCGATATTTTTTGAAATAGTTGAATAAAATATATTTTTGTACATGATCAAAAAAACTCAACATTTACCAAAAAATGAGAAAAACGTGGAAAAATAAGGGTATTTTGGTTTAAAATTTTTAGAAAGTACACTACACACTAATCTCTATTTTTGAACAAATTTGTCGCTTTTTGAGTATCGCCGAAACGATAACCTGCACCAATTTTTAAGATTTTGGAGAAGAGGGTTTGTATATTGTCAATTTAAAGCCTGTTATTTTTGCTATTTGTTGCGCTATTTGATCCATCTTTGTTGTATCTGAATTTGAATAATCCCATGTCAAGCCAATCACTTCATGTGGAATATAAAAATTGTTCTGTGTATCAAAATTAATTCCCAAATGATGCATATAAGAAATTAATAATTCTTTTGTCAATCGATCCGATTTTCGTTGGGTAAGATAGCAATTTGTGTTTTCAAAAGGGAGCGGTTCACCTGTAGCAAAAAATGTCCACTTACTATTATCTTTACACAAATAGATCATTCGCGCACGAACCGTCGTATTATCTACTATTCCTTCACAGTATTGAAAAACCATACCAAAAGGTCTATTTTGTAATTTAGCCACAGACAAATCATCAATCGTGACCCCCACACATTGAATTTGAAGTCTTTTTGCCATTGAGTATAAAAGACTTATCGGTATTCCTCCAATTCGATCATTTTCTACAAAAGCACTCCATTTTGATTGTGTTTGCATAATGACAGCAGCAGTTGCTTGTCCTTCAAAATCGCCCAAAAAAGAGGATATTTGATTTTCGTGTATTTTATGAAGCTGATAATTTGTTCCACATTCTTTACCCCATCGTATCAATTCTTGGCAAAATTGTTCACTTGGAGCCGCAACAAAACTAACAGTAATACTTCCCTTATCAGGATGTACACCAAAAGGATGACCATTTAATAGATTATTATTCATTTTTAAAAATTATCTGTTGTAATAGTAGGCATATACCCTTCTTTTACATTTGTCATAAACAATAAATATTCTTAAACCTTTGTGATTTTTTTCTCCGTATAGATTGTTATACTGATACCCTTGCCTTACAAAATGAAAACATGAGTTATCGTTCTCGTGATCAATATCCAGTGTTTTTTTCTCGAATTCATATTTATCAATTGATTCAACCCAATTATATCTTATAATTTTTAGTGGTATATCAAGGTTACAGAATAGTTCAATTATCCAGTTGTTCTGTTGGCAGTATTTTATAAAATCATCTTCTGAAATGTCCGCCTCAAAAGTAGACTGGTATTTTATTTTTGATGCGTATATGGAGCTAAATGCCGGAGTCCAACCGAATACAATATTGGATTTCTCAACATTTCTCACAATTACTACGTTTTTTTGTTGTCTTATTCCATCTAACAAGAGAAGAAATAAAATCACAATCGACAAAAAACCAACAAGTATAATATACCATTTGTGTGTTTTTACTTTCATAAATACAACTTTGTCTAAGCAATTTTCCGTTATATCAAACGTTTATTGAATTCTCTCATATTTTGTTACTTCGAATTTTAGTGAAGATTTCATGGTCTGGTCCCCATACCAACTTCCAAATATTTCAAGCCAAGCCAACATTTGAACTCCCGCTGGGTGCCCTAATGCCAAGTTCTTTTTTTTAACGGCATCTTCATAGGTTTTTGCGTCTACTGTGTCAAAAACAGTCCATTTAACTCCTCCATTATTATCAATAATTTCTCCCTTAATGTTAACGTCACCAAGTATCCAGGTTAACCAGTTGGATGGGCTATCATCTAAATTTAGTTTGACTTCAGGTGAGTCTGTAACATAACCTTTATAATTATTGGCTTTCAGTTCTGCATATAATCCTCCAGTTCCATTTTCTCCGTACATGGCAGTTTTTATGTTTTTATAACTATAAATAGTATTAGACATGTGCTTGATTTTATCACAATCAAACGATGTAACACCTAATCCCCATTGAATCCAATTCGTGAGAGCGAAAATTGGACAAGTTGAAACTGCCCAACGGGAAAGCAAAATAAGCCCTAGAACATCCTCATTGGCTTGTGATGAACAATGATTATACATGTATAGTGCATCAAAAAATAATGCTCCAACAGAATACCCGATAACACCTGCGCCTAAGACTAACATTGGTGCAGACACTAATGTGCCCCCCAGGAGTACTGTTCCTCCTGCAACAGCTCCACCACCTAAAGCATACCCCATAACATGCGTGAAATAGTCAAAATTACTATTTATATTATCCGCTGCGTTGGCTGAATCAATACCATAAGCAATACCCAAACCGACCCCAAACCCAACTGCAAGGGCTAAAATTGGCAAAAAGAATTCCCCTGTTGGATCAATACCATTGACCGGATTATCGTGACAATAAATGTAATTATGCAGACTCAGCGGATCGCTCAAATTCCCGAAGAACGGATCAAGCCGATTGAATCTTCCAGTTGCCGGATCATAATATCTTGCACGCAAATACTGCTGCCCGATTTTAGAATCAAACTGTTCGCCGCTGTACAAAAATTCAGTCAATGCCGTTGCCGGATTGAAACCAATAGCGTTACCATAAGCGTCGAAAGCATAAAGTTCAAGGATTGCGCCCGCAAAATCTGTTAAAGCCCTAGTGCTTCCATGACCATCGAACGTAAAGTAGTATTCTTGTTCCGTACCATTCTTTACAACAATTTGGCTGATTTTCGAATGTCCGATAATGTATATTATGTTCGCTTGTTCACCCGTTTGCAGATCGGTTTCTGTCTGTTTTATGACTTGTGAGTATCCGGTAATATTTAACGGATCGTTCAGATATTCTGTCAGTTTCGATGTCTCAAATTCTCCATCTGCATCGGCGTCAATTTCATGGAGAGCCGAAACACGAATTCCGTCCGCGCCATAACCGTAAGAAGTACGCTCAATCCTTGTTTTCGTTCCATCTTCAGCAAACGTTGTAATCGTTACAACCGACATTCTGCCTTGTGCATCATACTCGAATGTGGTCTCATTTTGTTTGATTCCATTTTCGGAAACTACCTTCGACGTCTGTTGTGTGTGATCGTAACCGTAGATTGTGGCTCGATCTTTATTGGCGGCAGTCAGGTCATCGAGAATTTCTTCAAGAAGCCGATCATTGACATCATACGTGTAGGTTGTCCTTTCTTCAATGCTGCCGTTATTACCACGATCTAAAGTTTGTTGTAATCTGTTACCAACTAGGTCGTATTCAAACCCAAGTGTTTGATCCAACGTGTCATCATAGTGATCGAAAACCTCCTGAATCAATCGACCGGCGTTATCGTACACCCAATCAATTTTGTTCGTTTTTTCAACACCTGCAACATTGAATGTTTCATTTGCATGAATCTTGCGACCTTGTGAGTCAAGCGTGTATCCAAATTTTGAAACGAGTTCTCCAGAGTCCACAATACCATTGTTGTTTCGATCAACAAAGTTTGTTAACTTGGTCAGTCGATTCATATTATCGTACTCATACGTTGCTACCAAACGAGCTTCACTGGTTTGCGTTGTTGTTCTTGCCAGATTACCGACGAGATCGTATTCATAGGTTGTAACACTTCCGGCGATTGCATCAGTTACTGTTTCCAAACGTCCGAAAATATCATACGAATATCGCGTGTCGTTGCCTTTATCACTGGACACACGGATTTGACGACCAAATTTATCGTACTCGTAATAGACTGTCCCTTCCGGTGTTGTGATTGACAAGGTACGACCTTGCACATCATAAGTTGTTTCGGTTTTTCGTCCGTTTTGATCAATACTTGTTACTCGACCTTGAGAATCATAAGTGTACGTCCATGTTTCTTTAGGAGTATTTGTAAAGTATTTAGCCTGATTTTCAAAGAATGTTTTTGATTTGACACGCCCCTGATCATCATAAGTAAATGTCGTAACAATTCCTTCAAAAGAAATCTGTTTCACAAGTCGACCACTATCATCGTAAACACTCCGTTCGGTAAAATCGCCTTCGGGCAAAATATCATCATCGACAGTTCCAAGAATACCGTCCGCTCCAAAACCAAGCGGCAAAGTCCGTGAAATCTGGTTACCAAAAGCATCATATTCGAAACGTGTTTCGCCGCCGTTCGGATCACGAATCAATATCTGACGTCCGAAATCATCATAGAAATATTCGTAACGAGGACTGACCGATTGACCGGTTTTCGGATTCAGCACGGCGGGAAGAATCACCGCAACAAGCCGACTCTTAATATCGTACTCAAAACGGCGTGTTTGTCCAAGTTGATTGGTCTCGGATATTTTTTGCCCCTGTTCGTTATAAACAGCCGAAATTTCCGTTCCATCGGCAAAGATTGTTTTCGTAACATTGCCATAGGCATCATAAACGTACTTCAACTCTTGGGCTTGACTTCGATCAATCGTTCCGTCGGAAAACTGTTTGACGTTTGTTCGGGAAATCGATACACGACCATATTCATCGTAAACCGTTTCACTTCGATGCCGAACAACTTCACCATTGATTGTCGTCGGATGGTCAATCGTTGCAATCTGACGTCCGAGATCATCATATTCGTATTCGACAATTCGACCATCTGTTACAGTTTTAACAACCTGACCGAAGAGGTTATACTCGTTTGTTGTTGTAATGGAATCGAAGTAATCATACGTTCCATCGGATTTGATTTTAATATTCGAAATCGTTTTTTCAACTTGACCTTGTTTGTTATAAACCGTTTCACTCCGAAGTCCAATTGTCTGCTGATTGACCGCGACTTGGCGATCCAGATTATCGTACTCATAAGTCGTGATGTTACCGTAGGCATCAGTGGAACTCTTGGTTCGTCCTTTGGAATCGTATTCAGTTGATGTTCCGTAAATTTGAGTACCTTTTGAGACTACTTGAGTATTACCGTCGTCATCAATTGTTACGATACTTCCTTTGTAACGGACGCTGCCGATACTGCGACCCTGTGCGTCGTATTTTGTTTCCGTACCATAAACCGGTTCGTCGGAACCTTCCAAGTGGGAATCGGTCGAGAAGATGACCCGCCCTTGCGAATCATAAACCGTTTCACTAACTATCCAACCGCCATTGTTTGGCAATTCACGGCGAGTTTGTGTTACTTCGCCGTAAACATTATAGACGTATCGGGTTTCCAGATTATTTGTATCAAGACTCGATATGACCCAACCTGCTGTGTTGTACACCGTCGAACTGGATGCAAGAATTGTTCCAACACTCTTGACATAAGAATTATTGTTCGCGTCCAATTCGATCAGAAGACCAATGACCTGCTCGCTCCCGATGTTCCGTCCATCGCCATCATAAGTAGAACGTTGTCCGCCAATTTGTGAAGCAGAAATCCCTTCGGCGTACCGTTCGGTACCGGCAATTGTTCGCCCGGCGGCGTCATAAACTGTTCTCTGAATATACCAGACAACTTGTCCGTCGGAATCTTTGGATTGTGTACGGACTTCCGTTTGGAGTCCCCTGAAATCATATTTGTAACGAGTTTCCAATCCGTTCTGGTCAATTTCACGAACAACCTGACCGGCGGCATTGTATTCGGTTTTTGTTGACCAAACGGGTTCAGTAACAGACTCAGGAGTTGTAACACCTAGCGGCTGGAGTCCGGTAATAACCGGAATAATCCAGTGTTCACGACCAATCACACGACGGGCTTCATCGTATATTGTTTTGTCAAGTATTCTGTAACCGTTTTCTTCATAATATGTTTCCGTACAATCACCATTGGCATCATATTTCAAATGAGTTGTTCGGTCATTGGTGGACTTTATGGATGTAACTTCACCGTATTTATTGTACGTACTATCAATCAACTGAACACCGCCGGAATTAAACAACGATGTCATGTTACCATTCACATATTTATAAGAGGTTATATTTCCGTTAACATCGGTTGTCGAAGTTGGTAAACCGGTATAAGAATCATAATTCGTCTGTGTTGTAACACCGCCTGTTGTTGTTGAAACAACCTGCCCATATTGATCATAAGTATATCGTGTAACATTACCTCTGGAATCTGTTTCGGTTAGTTTATTACCGTAAGCATCATAAGTGTAGGAAGTTGTCAAATGAATTTCTTTACCGTTGTGCATCACAACCGTTGTTTCGGAAAGTGTTCGTCCGTCAAAATCGTAACTCCGTAACGTTTCATTTCCTGTCGGTGAAACTTCACGGATAACATTACCGCGATCATCATTTTGAATAATCGTTGTGTTTCCAAGTTGATCGGTTACTTTCTGAATTTTTGAATCAGTATCAAATTCATATTCAATCGTTTTGCCGTCGGCATCGGTGATTTTCTTAATACGACCTTCTGTATCATACTCTGTTTTTGCCGCCGGTCGTCCGAGCGAATCAATAATCGTATCAAGATAATGTTCCGGTGCCTTCGGATCGTCCAAATAAGTAAATTCGGTTTTTGCTCCTGCCGGATCAGTTACAGAAATCAAATTGCCATTGGAATCGTAATCGAAGGTAATCCTTTGCCCATCGGGCCCCATCATTGCCGAAATGAATCCCTGATAATTCCGTTCAATTAAAATTTGTTTCCCACTGGAATGAACAATTTTATTATCATAAAACTTAAGAGAATGTCCGCTTTTTTCCGTTGCTGAAACAAGTTCTCCGGAATTAGTATCAAAATCCAACACCGTCCCGTTACGAAGTTTAATACTGACACCGCCGTAAAATCCGTTAAACGGAGTATAAGTTTCACCCGTGCCATAAAAATCTTCATATCCTAAACCATAACCGGACGGCGTAATATATCGACTGCTATCATAGAGTAATTCCGACTTGTTTCCGTACATCGGCGTAAATTGCGGAGCGTACATATAACTTCCGCCAGTCATCCCGCCGCCAAGCCATCCGCCTAAACCGCCGCCACTGCTTCCTCCGCCTTGCGGAGTAAAAACAAATCCCTCTTTGGAACCATCGGGCAAAACAAAATACAATTTATCCCCATTCTGAAACTCGCGATACGGATTCGGTTCGGAAAGTTGCCCATCACCATAATCAACAAGCATCTTATATTGTACAATATCAAGCGTCCAGCCGTAACCAAAATCACCTTTGACATCGGCATTGAGTGTATCGTAGGTTCGTGTAATCTGGATCGGTAATCCCGAAAGTTGCAAATCGAAATCGGTAAATGTCATGGTGAAGTTACCGAGTTTATACGCGCCTTCGACGGTAACTTTTTGTGACTTGACCGTTTCGTTTCCTCCGGTATCAACGGCATTGACAACAATATCGTAATCACCGTTACGCAGCATTGTCGGATCAAATTGACAAATCGTTCCGTTTTCGATATTTCCTGTTCCTGTTGCAATAATCTTTGATTCTCCACTGTCATACGGAATAATCGTTACAGTCCACATCACGCCGTCACTGTCGTCTTTAATCGTTCCCCGTATGTCAACAGGTCCATAAACCTTTCCATCAGAGGAAACCGGTAAAATGGAAACAGTTGCCGCATTAATATCACGTGGGTCAGTTACAAGATATTCCGAAGTTTTCGTTCCGATATTTCCTGCGGCATCAATGGCGGTTGCCTCGAAAAGAAGTACACCAATATATTTTTCATTCAAAGGAATACTGACTCGTCCGGTCGCATCCAACCGGAACGTTTCATTCAACTCAATAATTTCACCGCTTGGTTTTCTTACACTTTTCAAGAGCAAGGACGTTTTCGCAACACCGACATTATCCGTTGCGGAAACGACCGCGATCACCGTTCCGTTCATGTTCGCTTTGGGCGGCGTAAATCCGATAACAATAGTTGGTGCGGCAGTGTCTGCTGTTACCGTAACGGTGAATGTTGTCGAGACCGGTTCATCACGTCCATCTGTAACATAAATAGTAACAGAATAAGTTTCGCCGACTTGATTCTGTGCGGGAGTCCATGTCATTCGTCCATAAGCATCAATTGTCATTCCGCGTTGCTGCGAATCAGTATCCAGTGAATAGGTCAACCGATCCTGCTTATCAAGGTCATTCGCCCTGACATCAACACGCATTGCTGCACCCGCCATTGCGGTTTGCGGCGAAATATTTGTAACAGTCGGCGGATTGTTTTTTGCATAAACCGTCAACGTAAAACGTTGTGACGAACTCTTGTCGCCATCGGAAACTTCAAACTGAAGTGTATAAGTTTGTCCGACATTGGCACTTGACGGAGTCCATGTTACAAGTCCAGTTTCTGAATCGAAAATCATTCCGTCCGGCAAAGGATAATTTGCTGATACGGAAAACGAGAGCGGACTGTTTTCAAAATCCGAACCGGTTAATTGATACGTCCAGATTTTCCCTTCATCGGCACTCATCACCGGTGTACTGGTAATGACCGGAGCGGTATTGGGACGGGTTGCTTCGACAAGAACTCCAAACATCTGCCCAATGCCCAAACCTGCGGAATTATACACATTGACTTGAAGTTCAAACACACCGGTTACAGTCGGCGACCAAGTTATCAGACCGGTATTTTCATTAATCGTTAGACCCGCCGGTAATGTTTTTCCAGGCGGCGCAACGAGTTCATAACGTAACGACAATCCTGCCGGATCACTTGCTTCGACCTGATAATTTACTGTTTCGTTTAGGTAAAGCGTTGGAAAATCAATCCCTTCCATAACCGGCGGTGAATTGGTTGATTGGACAGTGAGAATCACATCTTGTCCGATTCCCTTTCCATAAATATCGAAAACTCTGACTTTGAGAGTATGTTGCCCAATCTGTCCATTTGTCGGTTTCCATGTTACAAGTCCGGTTTCCTCGTTAATGGTCATTCCTTTGGGCGGGTCAACCAACGAATAAATCAGAGTATCCGCATCAGGGTCTGTTGCAATAATTTGATAAGTCCATGTCGTATTCATCACGAGAACATGCGATGGTTTCGACAGAATTGCCGGAGGATTATTTTCACGTTCGGCAACCACCCGAACAGAGAATGTTTTTATTACAGAACCGCTGATT
>JAISQH010000561.1 GCA_031274385.1 Planctomycetaceae bacterium
AAAAACATGATCTTTATGACTGCCGAAAGTATATTTCGGACTTTCACTACCTTCTGATAATGGAACCGATTTTTGTTGCGGTGGTTTGGATCATGACGTGCATGGGAAGAGCGAGTTGATCCGGTGTTAATTTTCCGGCAAGGCGTTGAAGTTCTTCACCTTGCGGCGTCATGAAAAGAACCGTCGGGAATCCTTTGATACCAATCGATTTGCAAAAATCAGACTCTTTGGAACCATCAACCCGAATACAAACAAACCGGTTGGAAAGACGTTTGATTTCCTCATCACGAAATGTTGTCTCCATCATACGTTGCGACGCATCGGAATTCGGAATCGTAAAGAAAATAAGAACCAATTTCGCTTCCTGCTTGGCAATTTCGAGTCCTTGACGGTAATCATCAAGAAAACAAACCGAAGTTATTTCCGGACGGTTTTCCGAGTTGCTCTTCGGCAAGACGGTCACCGCCCCCGATGAGGACGGCGGCATGGATTGAAGTTTGACATTGCAACCCAATATTCCAACAACAATCACTAACAGAGTAATAAAAAATAATTGAATTCGGTTCATTGCGTCCTGCATCGAAAATACCTTTGTTCACCCACAGTTATTGCTGTATTACTGAAAAAACGTTTATTGCAGCCTCTTGCCAAACAACAAACGACAGGTTTCTTATACGTTATCGGGGGGAAAAAGGTCGAAAATGACGATTTTTTATTTCACTCAAAAAAGAAAAAACCGCCCTATCATCCTGATAAACCGTTATATGGTATTGGCTTCTCTGTTTACGACATTCTTTTGAAAGATTTTTCAAAAGATTTTTCAAAAGATTTTCAAAAGATTTTCAAAAAAATTTCAAAAAAATTTCAAAAAATTTTCAAAAAATTGCTCTGGATTTTTTTCCGTATAAATCTTATAGTTCCGCTTATGTTTGCAATTATCGCACAAATTCAGGGATTTCTCAAAAAGGGGCGGGTCATTGATTTGATTCTTCCGCTTGTGATTTCTTCGAGTATTTTGATTATCTTTGTGCCGTTGCCGACAACTTTAATGGACGTGTTTCTTTCGATGAACATTGCCATTGCCGTTATTATTCTGTTGACAACGCTTTTTGTTACGAAGCCGCTCGATTTCAGTATTTTTCCGACCATTCTGCTGGCAACAACTTTGTTTCGTCTTGTGCTGAATATTGCTTCGACGCGGTTGATTCTGACCCGTGCCAACATTGACGGCGAACATGCCGCCGGTGAAGTCATCAAGAATTTTGCTGATTTTGTTGCCAGCGGCAGTATTATTGTCGGGTTGATTATTTTTGTAATCATTGTGGTGATTCAATTTGTCGTGATTACGAAAGGCGCAACTCGTGTCAGTGAAGTTGCGGCGCGTTTCACGTTGGACGCGATGCCGGGTCGCCAAATGGCGATTGACGCCGACCTGAACGCCGGAATTATCGACGAACGGGAAGCCAAACGGCGTCGCGAAGAAATTACGCAAGCGGCGGATTTTTTCGGCGCAATGGATGGAGCCGGAAAGTTTGTACGCGGTGATGCGATTGCCGGTATTGTGATTACGCTGGTCAATGTTCTTGGCGGACTTTTTATCGGCATGGTTGAATACGGCATGGGGTTACAGGAAGCGGCAACGATTTTTACTCGTTTGACGATTGGAGACGGTCTTGTCAGTCAGGTTCCGGCGTTGTTGATTTCGATTGCAACCGGTTTGCTGGTAACACGAAGCAGTCACAGTACCAATCTTCCAGAACAATTTGTGGGACAACTCCTTTCAAAACCGGTTGTTCTGATTTTAACGGCGTTTTTTCTTTTTATTTTGACGCTTACGGATTTACCGAAGATGCCGCTTTGGACAATTGCGTTGAGTTCGATTGGTCTTGCTTTGTTGATCACCCGAAAAGCGAAGGCGACTCAACGAGTTGAGGATAGTAACATTGCCAAAGCCGAAGCCGAAAAGGCAAAGCAATCGGAAGAACAGGTGGAGGATTATCTTAAAATTGACCCGATGGAGCTTGAAATCGGAGTTGGTTTGATTCCTCTGGCTGACCCGGCGCGAGGCGGTGATTTGTTGGATCGGATTCATCGGCTTCGCAAGGAGGTGGCGGCGGAGATTGGAATTATTTTGCCGCGAGTGCGGATTCGTGATTCGTTCCAACTCGATCAACTTCAATACCGGATCAAGATAACAGGACAACCGGTCGCCATGGGAATGGTGTATCCTGACATGTATCTTGCGATGGATTCGGGAGTTGCGACGGGTCAGGTTCAGGGAATTGAAACGCTTGATCCGGCATTCGGCAGTCCGGCACTCTGGATTGACGGGGTGACCAAAGATCAGGCGGAAATTTTCGGTTACACGGTGGTTGAACCCGGAGCGGTAATTGCGACGCATCTTTTGGAAACGATTCGGAAACACGCGGACGAAATCCTGACCCGTGACGCAACGCAACATTTACTTGACGAACTCAAAAAGTCAAGTCCGGCGGTTGTTGATGAACTTTTGTCGAAAGTGCTGGCTCTTGGACAGGTTCAGCAGGTTCTTCAATTATTGCTTCGGGAACAGGTTCCGATCCGGCAACTCGGAACGATTCTCGAAGTGTTGGGTGATTACGGAACAAAAACGAAAGACCCGATTCTTTTGTCAACTTACGTGAGAACCAAATTAGCCAGAACAATCAGCACGAGATACCGTGACGAAAACAATGTTCTGAATGTTGTGTTACTTGATCCGGCGTTGGAGGATCAGATTCGTGCCGGATTCGAACACAGTGAGCAAGGTCTGTATATCCGGCTTTCACCGAATGCCATCGAACATCTTTGCAAAAAGATTCTAACAGAATTGGACAAACTGACGCAAATGAATTTATCGCCGGTTGTTCTGGTGAATCCTCAGATTCGAACCGCCTTGAAACAAATGACCAGTGCGACAATACCGGGTCTGATTGTTTTAAGTTACACGGAAATTACCCACGATACGCAAGTTGTCGGAGTTGGTGTTGTGACTTTGTGATTTGGGGATTATAATAAATCTTCGTTTTTATTTGTAGGGGCAATCCCTTGCGGCTGCCCCGAACCAACACCAATTCAGGGCAACCGTAAATTCAGGACGAGTACAAGGGTCGCCCCTACGGGTAAATTGTTCCTAATTGTCTGAACAAGATTTTTTGGGATTGATAAGATTAATAGGATAATCTGTCGGGAATAACATCGAATCGTCAGTTACTTCCAACAAACTATCCTATCAATTTTATCAATCAAGAAAATCTTGTTCAGACAACAATTAACATCGAATCGTC
>JAISQH010000640.1 GCA_031274385.1 Planctomycetaceae bacterium
ACTAAATAATTGACCAAATAATTTGCCAAAACATCAATCGTGTGACTGCCGAAAGTATATTGTGAGTATTGTGTTTGCATGTTTGTATCCGATGATTCATTTGTCGATTCGCGCATTTCAGTATAGTATTCGCAACGATTTTTCTGCGTTGGAAATTTTCGGCACGGTTATCATTGCTGCCGGTATCGGTTTAATATTGGTTGCTGCGTTTTTTGAAATTGTGTACATAATTCTGCAAATAAAAAAAAGCCGCTCGGAACAGTCCGATAAAAGAAACGTCTCTCCACGTTCCTTTTAAGGATTCGTTTACAAAAAGGCTTGCATTCCTTTGTTCGGGTGACGTCCGAGGGGTAAAAACGAATCACTTCGGGTTGTGTTCCAAGCGGCAACGATCCAATATTCAGGGCTTGATCAATCTCATTGCAGTTAATGAGATAACGTATCAAGTAAATTTCGAAATTCCGGTATTTCTCCTTCGATATAATTAAACCATTTTTGAGGCTGCCAAATTTCAATACAAACAGCAGCACCAACAACCATGACTTCGTTTCCCGGTTCGACCGCGAGAAACTCACGAAATCCTTCCGGCAAAACAATTCTGCCTCGTTCCGCAAGTTTGATCTCACGATGTCGTGTTGACAAAAGCCGTCCCAGCATCTGAAGTTCCGGCATTTTTTGTTCCAAGTCGCCCAATTTGAAACGTTGTTGAATCAAATCGACACGCGCATCAAGTTTCGATTTCCATGTTTCTTCGTCCCAAAGTGAAAGGCAACCGGGTCTTTCCTTCGCAATCACACATTTTCCAGACTCCGGTTTGAACACTTCCTCGAATTCTCCGGGAAGCGTCAAGCGAAACCGGTCATCCAGTTTGCGGCTAAATTCGCCTAAAATGAGTTGTATTGCTTCGGACATGGAAATCTGAACCCACCGAACATCTTTTGCAAAACCATTTTGCTGTCATGAAAAAACTATTATATCACGTTTGGGCAGATTTCCCACAGGTTATCTCAAAAAAAGATCAAAATTGGGTAAATTTCCCACAAGAGTTGAAGTTTAACAGATTTTGATTGATTCGCAAGTATCGGTTAAGAAATTTATGGAAATTTTTCCGATTGTTCAGATGTTGGCAGTTCGCGACCGTTTACCAAGTGACCAAACCGGTTCGCGAAAGTATTTTCCAAGTTTGATACATGGCATACGAAACGGAACGGGTAGAAACGGGTAGAAGAGGAAAAGGTTATGATATGCTCATTCCACTTTAGTTTTCAGCGGAATGCCGATGACTTGCCCATTTTTTCCATCGGGCAATTTTTTGTTGTGTAACGGAGATTTCTTTGGAGTACGATTGACCGAAATCAAGAATTTCAATCTCTTCTCCGGCTAATTTCGGAAGCCCGTTTAACGCCGCTTGACGTACACTGCCGTTGCGGTCATCAAGAAAACCAATCAGAATCGGTATGAAAACCTCGCCGCCCAGTTCCGAAATCGTTTCGGCAACATCACTCCGAATACGAGGCTCCGAAGAAAGTGATAAACGCCGAAATGTTTCTTCACCAACCGGATCGCCAAGACGATACAACACACCAGCCGCCTCAATCCAAAGTCGAATGTCATTTTGTAATTGTCGATTTTTAAGACGGTTCACCACTTCCGTTCGCTCCTCTTCAAAATCGTCCGAGTCCGTGCGGTCGAAAATCGCCGCCGCCGCCCGAAGAGAACTTCGGAATACATTCCGGTTCGGATCGTGCAATAATTCAATCAGTCTCGGTAAATCATGACCATCACCCAACTCCTCAAACGTCTCACATGCCAAACGCCGAAGTTCGGGCGATTCGGATTCGAGGAAGGTTGCCGCCAATTGTTTTGCTAATTCGGAATCGTTTTTTTTCACCACCTCAAAAAGTAATGAAAGAACCCGCGAATCCGTTTGACGGCCAACCTGATCCGCAATACGACGAAGTGTCAATTTGTCCATGTTTTGAACAGAAGACCATCGGGCAAGTTCCGAAGCGGCTTGGCGTTTTTCGTTCATATTCTCGGATTTAAGTTGAACAATCCACTCAAAAACCGGTTCCGTTTCGGCTAAGATTGAATCAAACGATTCGGGAATTTTTCGCCGTTCGGTTTCGTACAAATAATTAAAGACCGGCAACAGCCGATCCGACAAACCCCTCAGCCGAGTTCGAATCGTTTCCCGTTCTTCACGAAGACGGTTCGGGCGTTGCCAATCGTCAAGACAATGACGAACATCCGCAAGAATCGGATCATTCGGATGAATCAGAGGACGTAATTGATCGGTTGGCGGATGATTCTGAGAACGAAATTCGGAAGAACCAATCACCTCGTGAAAACATTGTACCAACTTTTCGTGTTGCTCCGTTTGATTTTTCGGCAAGTCCAACGGGTTCAGTTCCCGAACAGCAATTCCGTGTTTCGCAAGAATTTCAAGCGACTGTTGCCGCGTCGAAACGTGCTGACTTTTCGCAGCATCCAACAAAAGGAGTCCGCTCTCTTCAATCCGCCAATCGGCTATCGCATTCAGTGTTGTTTGGCGGACTTTTTCGTAATAATCATTCAACATCCGTCTTGCCAGCATCACCGTTTGAGGAGAACATCGCTCGGCAAACGCTTTCGCCGCCTCCACACGAACCGCCGAATCCTGATCGTTGACCATTTGAAACACGTCTTCGAGACAACCCAGTTTTCGGAGTGACTCCACCGCTCTCGCCCGATTCGCTGCAACCGAATCATGAAGTTTTTGTTTCAACACCGGAACCGCTTCCCGACAACCCGCCTCCGCTAAAGCGGTCATTGCGGCATGACGGACAATCGTTTCGCCATTCAAATCGGAATGAATCAATGCCCAGATTTCAGGTTCTTTCCAGAGTCCCAATGTTCGGATCATTTCGGCACGAATTGTCGGATTCGTTTCTTGCCGAACGTATTCGAGGTACGCTTCGGGAAGCCGGTAGTCCCAACCGCCAACTGTTGTCCCGTTTCGTTTTTTCGGAGGTGAATGTTGACGCCAAAGTTTCGCCGTTTGCAAACGCATTTCAAATTGACGTGCGGAAAAGGGTTCCAAAAAACAAGGATGTTCCCAAGGCTCCAAGCGTCCCGCCAACGCAATCAGCAATTCCAACCACAAAACCGGAATACCCGGTTCGATGTTTCGGACGGCAACACCGGTCTGAGCGTTTTTCGTTTCAACTTCACGCTCCTTGAATTGCCCGATCAACGGAATCAGAACATCCGGCGAAAC
>JAISQH010000657.1 GCA_031274385.1 Planctomycetaceae bacterium
ACGCAACCCTTAAAAAATAAAATAGACAGTTACAAATAATGCCGTATAAAATAATGAGTACAATAAAATGGCTGCCGGTTTTTTTCGTCACGTTTACAATCCTGATTGGTTTAGGCTGCCAAACGAATCATCATTGGAATCCGCTTTTATTGAAAAAGAAAAAACCGGTTTCAATTGAAACAAAAACGCCTTTGAGCAAATTGGAACGCGCAATATTGCTCCAAAAATCGGGTGATGAACTTGCCGCTGTGATTGCTTATCGGGAAGTGATTGCTTGCAGCCGTAACCGAAACGAAATTGATTCGGCAAAAATCGGAGCCGCCGAATGTCTGATCAGGATCAAAAAATTTCCGGCGGCGTTGACCGTATTGGAACCGCTTCCGTTGGATGTTGCAACAGAAAATGATATGAAAAAACTTGCTCTTGCCGGAGAGATTCTGCTTCATATCGGACGTTTCAAAGAAGCGGAAACGTATCTGGAATTGGCGGTTGGTTCTCTTGATTTGGAATCGCTTCTTGATCAGGTTCATTCGGATGCAACACTCGAACTGGCTCCCTGGATTCCGGCGGCAACAGCGAATCTTGGCTGTGCTTATTTAAAGAACGATAAACCGGAATACGCCATGATGATGTATCAGTTTGCGTCATGCCTTTATTATCGATGCGGAAATCAGATCTTCGCGGAACGATCACAACGTATCTACGATGATCTTGTATCGGTTATGCGGCAATACGCACCGTTCAAACCCGTTCCTGTCGCCAAAGGATTCCCGCCGGGACGCATGTAATTTGTAACAACGCATAGATTTTTTATTGTAACGGACTCTTTTCATTGGCGCGCGGAGACACAAAGAAATTGTTCGTTTTTATTGTAGGGGCAACCCTTGCGATTGCCCCGAACCATCACCGATTCAGGGCGACCGCAAATTCAGGGCGACCGCAAGGGTCGCCCCTACGGGTAAATGGTTCGTTTTTTTCGTACCTTTGTGGTGAAATTGAAATATTCTTGAATAGTTACAATAATTTAATACAATGAATGACGAAACCCGTGAATTATTGCAACGATTGATTTTGGAAAACGGTTCCGATTTACATTTGGCAACGGACAATCCGCCAATGATTCGGATTCACGGCAGGTTGATTCCCTTGAAAGATCATTCTGTTTTGGCAAGCGAGGACACTTTTTCGATCATTTCGCAACTGGTCAACCAACCGGCGTTGCAGGAGTTACAAAAAACAGGCGAACTCGATGCGGCTTTCGAACTGGAAGGCGGTCATCGGATTCGTATCAACGCTTACCGGCAACAAGGAACCTACGCCGCTGCACTTCGTTTGTTACCGAATCGGTTTTTTGAATTTAAGGAATTGGGATTGCCGTTGAATGTTTTGGAACATATTTGCCAACTGCATACAGGACTCATTCTTGTAACAGGAGCAACAAGCAGCGGTAAATCAACAACGATTGCAAGTATTGTCAATCGAATCAACCACGAACGAGCCTGTCATATTCATACAATTGAAGACCCGGTCGAATACCGTCATCACAGCCGCAAGTCTTTTGTAACACAAAGAGAAATCGGTCGTGATACGGCAACATTCGCCGAAGCACTTCGCCGTTCGATGCGGGAAGACCCGGACGTTATTGTTGTTGGGGAAATGCGTGATTTGGAAACAATGTCTGCGGCGTTAACTCTTGCCGAAACGGGACACCTGACGTTTGCAACGTTACACACCTCAACAGCGATTCAAACCATTTCGCGGATTGTGAGTGCTTTTCCGGCAGCGCAGCAACCGCAAATTCGCGTCCAACTCGCTTCGACGTTACAATATGTCATTTGTCAGAAACTGGTTCCTTGGGACAACAATGAAGGACGGTCATTGGTTGCCGAAATTCTGGTTGTCAATTCGGCGGTTCGCGCCATGATCCGTGAAGAAAAATCGCACCAAATCAATAATGTTATGCAAACCAATTATGATTCGGGAATGCGGACATTGACACAATCACTCGAAGATATTGTTCGCCAAGGACGAATCTCTCAAAAAACAGCACAACTCTATTTAGAATAATTTGAAACGATAAATTGACGTTCAAAATTTGTAACGTTTCACGAATCTTTTACCCGTAATTGGTGATGGTTCGGGGCAACCGCAAGGATTGCCCCTACAATAAAAACGAAGCATTTTTATTTGACTCCGTTGGAATCACAATAAATAAAGAAGGAAAAGTTACCTACCTTATCTCATTTAACCTCCCAAAACAAAACAAGAGGAAAAAGTCTGTAAATGAGAACGAATCTTAAACATTGCTCCCCGCAAATCCGATAAAACCGATAACGTCGCTTCATCGGAACAGTTAAACCGGAATCTTCGGTACATGACTTTTTCCTTTTCGTGAAATTTCGTGGTTATAAAGTGGTTGATAATATAAAAATGTCCGTGAACAGTTACAAAATATTTTGTGTTGCTTTACGGCTTCGTTGTGAAATGTGCGCGGATTGTTACAAAAAATGATTACAGTAGAACAAATTGCTGCGGCTGGAGTTGTTGGTGCGGGCGGGGCGGGATTTCCAACACATGTTAAACTGTCCGGTAAGGCAGATACGGTTGTTATCAACGCCGCCGAATGCGAACCGCTGTTACATAAAGATAAAGAACTGATTCTTCATCGAACGGAAATGCTTGTCGAAGGTCTTGCGCGGGCAATGCAACTGGTCGGAGCCGCACGCGGTATCGTCGGAATTAAGAAGAAATACGTTCACGTCACAGAAACTCTCCGTCCGAAATTGGCTGCCAAAATGGAAATCGTACCTCTGGATGATGCGTATCCTTCCGGTGACGAATTTATTCTGGTCTATGAATCACTGGGCAGAGTGATTCCGCCGGGCGGGATTCCGTTGGCAGTCGGAGCGGTCGTGATGAATGTCGAAACAGCATGTAATGTCGCAGCGGTCGGAATAAAAACGGTAACAGAAAAATTTGTGTCGGTTGCCGGATCAGTCGAACATCCCTGCACACTCCGGGTTTCACTCGGTACGCCCCTGAATGAATGTATCAAAGCGGCTGGCGGAACAATCATTGCTGATCCGGCGTTTGTCGTCGGAGGAGCAATGATGGGGTATATCGAAACCGATTTGTCAAAACCCGTCACAAAAACAACCGGCGGAGTCCTCGTTTTGCCGCAAAATCACTTTATTGTTCAGCGAAAACAGTGGGATTGGAAAAAAACCGCCCGAATCGGTCGAACCGCCTGCGATCAATGTTCATTCTGTACGGAATTATGTCCGCGAAATCTGCTCGGTCATCCGATCGAACCGCACCGGGCAATGCGAAGTCTCGGTTTTAATCTCTCAGCCCGATCCGATGTTCCCGGTACAATATTTTGTTGCGAATGTAACCTCTGTTCGTATTACTCCTGCCCGGAAGGACTTGATCCGAAAAATGTTTGTACGGAAAATAAACGGCGATTGCTGGCGGACAAACAACGTTGGGAAAATCCGCCGTTCCGACCGGAAAGACCGGATCAACAAATGCGCAACAGAAAAACGCCGACAACTCGTCTGATTCAAAAAATCGGTCTTGCCGGTTACCAAAACAAAGGACCGCTTGATGACCGGCTGTTGGAAGTGCAAAATGTGGTGCTTCCGCTTCGGCAACATATCGGAGCCGCCTGCGTTCCGATTGTCCAGCCCGGCAACACCGTCCACATCGGACAACCCATTGCCCAACGACCCGTTACAAACGGCAAACCCGCTCTCGGTGCCGATATTCACGCCTCCATCTCTGGAACCGTAACAGAAATCAATTCCGAAAATATCCGCATCACTGCTTCAATAAATTGACAATTGAAAATTGACAATTGAAAATTATACTTTCGGCAGTCATAAAGATCATGTTTTTGTGAATTATTTTTGTAAAGGTATTATTAACATCCCGTTGTTCGCAAAACTTTTAATAAAGTGTTCGGTTTGTACAATGAATTAAAACAACTCCGTAGGAGTTCAATAAAAAGGGATTAACTTTGTCACCGTAACCACAAACATCAAAATTGAACTCCTTCGGAGTTCCGGTCAGTTCGTGATAACTGACCCCGTGCTGCGCTCCGCTTGCACGGGGTTATCCAAATGAAACTCCTTCGGAGTTGTTTTACGGAGTTGTTTTAATTC
>JAISQH010000057.1 GCA_031274385.1 Planctomycetaceae bacterium
AATAATGTCAACAAATTTATCGCGCGACGGGAGTTTTTCGCATTGGAAAAAATTGGTGAATGTTCCGTAAAATTATCTGATTTAAGGAGTTCGCCATTTCTTTTTATTATATTTTTGTGATTGGCATGGAGAATGCAGTTATAAAATGTAAAATATACTTTTCGGGAGTTTTTTCCATTTTGGTTCAACCATTTAACAGACATTATTAGACTTATGACCCAGAACAACGTTCGACGTAAAACCTTAGTCACGGTCGCTGCCGACCCTAATTCCGCAGCATCCCCCTTTGCCAACAAAACAGCCGATTTGAAATCGCTTTTCGGGAAACATTGTTTCGACGAAAAAGTACAGCGGGAACGGCTCCCGGAAAAAGTGTTCGAATCGCTGCAGGAAACAATCCAAAGCTCGAAACAACTCGATCCGGGTATTGCGGAAACAGTTGCCAAAGCAATGCTTGCGTGGGCTGCCGAACACGGCGCGACTCATTTTACCCATTGGTTTCAGCCAATGACCGGCAGTACCGCCGAAAAACACGACTGCTTCGTCGTGCCAACCGGAACAGGAGAAGCCATTGCCAAGTTCAGCGGCAGTGAACTGATTCGCGGTGAACCGGACGCCAGCAGTTTCCCGTCCGGCGGTCTCCGCGCGACATTTGAAGCACGCGGCTACACCGCTTGGGATCCGTCAAGTCCGGCGTTCATTTTTCGCCATAAAAACGGTTCAACCCTTGTTATTCCAACGTATTTTGTCAGTTGGACGGGCGAAGCCCTCGATATGCGGACGCCGTTGCTGCGTTCGATGGCGGCTCTCGAACAGCAATCGTTGCGGGTTTTGAAACTGTTCAATAACAAAACGGCAAAACGGGTTTATCCGACTGTTGGAGCGGAACAAGAATATTTTCTCATTGACCGCCGTCTTGCCGCGTTGCGTCCCGACCTTCTTGTAACAGGTCGGACACTGTTCGGAGCCAAGCCGCCGAAAGGTCAGGAATTGGAAGATAATTATTTCGGTTCCATTCCCGAACGGGTAATCGGGTTTATGACGGAACTAGAATATGAGTTGGTTCTTCTTGGTATTCCGGTTCGAACCCGCCACAACGAAGTGGCTCCGGCTCAATTCGAGTTGGCTCCGTTTTTCGAAGCGGCAAACCTGGCAACAGATCATCAAATGTTGATCATGCAATTGTTGCGAAATGTTGCAACACGGCACGGATTCCTTTGTTTGTTGCACGAAAAACCGTTTGCCGGTATTAACGGAAGCGGCAAGCACAATAACTGGTCAATGATGACCGACGATGGTGAAAACCTCCTTGATCCGGGCGACACGCCGCACGAAAATGCTCAATTCCTGTTCTTCACAACTGCGGTGCTTCGGGCGGTTCACAAGCACGGCGATTTGTTACGTATGAGCGTGAGCGGTGCGAACAACGATCATCGGCTTGGAGCCAATGAAGCCCCGCCGGCAATTATGAGCATTTTTCTCGGCAGCGCACTCGAAGAAGTGTTTCACCAACTCGCCGCAGGAACCGCCACTTCCTCCAAGAAAATGGCTCCGATTGAAATCGGTGTTTCGACATTGCCGCCGCTCAAACGCCACAGCGAAGACCGCAACCGAACAAGTCCGTTCGCGTTCACCGGTAACAAATTTGAATTTCGCGCCGTGGGTTCAAGTCAAAATGTTGCGCAATCAACAACCGTGTTGAACACCATTGTTGCGGAAAGTCTCGACGTTTTGGCAACAGAATTGGAAGCGGCGTTGAAAACCAAAAAAGATTTCAATGCCGCTGTTCAGGAAATCGTTTCAAAAACGATCAAAGAACATCAGGCTGTTTTGTTCAACGGCAACTGTTATTCCGAAGAATGGAAGCAAGAAGCCAAGAAACGAGGCTTGCCCAATCTTGTTACAACAGCCGAATGTCTGCCGCTCATCAACGGTAAGAAGGCAACGGAATTGTTCGGAAAATACAAGATTTTCAGCAAGACCGAAGCGGACAGCCGTCACGAGATTTACGCGGAAAATTACGTTAAGACCATTCACATTGAAGCCAATGCGGCGATTGAAGTTGCCGGAACCATGATTTTGCCGGCGGTCCTTCATTACAAAACGATCTTGGCTCAGGCTGCAACAACGAAATTACAAAAAGAGGTGTTGCAGGAACTGGACACGCTCATTGACGCTTTGATCGAGCAACTCCGCAAGTTGAAAAAAGTTGTTGCTGATCTTCCTGAAGGTGAAGCGCAAAAAACGGCGGAGTATTGTTGTGGTACGGTAATTCCGGCGATGCAATTGTTACGGGAAACGGTTGACGCTCTCGAAGAATCGGTTGACGACGGTCTCTGGCCCCTGCCAACCTACACGGAACTCTTGTTCTCCCGGTAAAAATCGGGTGAATCCCACTCGCGATTTGTAAAAGCCGCGACTGTCAGGGAGCGAATTGCTAAAAGCCGTTCCCTTATGGTCGCGGCTTCAATTGTCGATTGACAAACCCGGAAAAAAATGTAAAATTAGGTACAAATTGATTGATCCATTATCGGAACAACAAAAATCCGCAATGAAGAATGGAAATCCTATTTGCCAATGCCCGTATTGAGAAAATTTGTTCCGATGATCGAGTGGCTCATAAAGTACTTGGCAAGATTGGAGCGAAATTTTTACATAAACAAATCGAAGCTATTCGACAAGTTGCCAATCTTGAGATGCTGAGGTTTTATCCGGGTCACTATCACGAATTGATCGGTAATCGTTGGGGACAATTGGCGGTGAGCCTTGGCGGGCGTTCCCGATTGATTTTCGAACCTGGCACCTTGCCGCGTCCGGAAAAGCCGGATGGCGGATTGGATTGGTCGAAAGTCACTGCCGTTGAAATCATCGAAATTACTGATTACCACGATTAAGGAGAGTCTCATGTCAACAACAACAAAGTCAACAAAAAAAAATCATTCATTTGTACCGAACTATATCAAACTTTTGCCGCCCGGTGAAGTTCTTGAGGATAAAATATTCGAGATGGGAATTGACGTGACAGAACTTGCCCAACGCATGGAAATGCCCGAAAAAACGATTCGGCAACTTCTCAAAGCAGAAATCCCATTAACACCGGAACTCGCAACAAAAATCGAACAAGTAACATGGATGTCTGCCGATTCGCTAATGATGCTCGAACAAGGCTATCGAAATAAATTAGAATATGTAAAACAACACCCGGAAATGTCAGTGTACTAAATTTGTCCAAATCACATTTCGTAATAAAAATCTATGTTGTCAAAAAACAATAACGAAAGAATTACAGTACGCCTAACCCCCTCCCCTAACCACGCACGGCAACAATACTCCATCTTGTTTTGAGAAACCCTATTTAATATGCCAAACAATAACGTAATAAAAATGAAAAAAATACTGACAATTCTGTTATTGATTTTTGTTGCAAATATTACTTTTGGACAGGCGGAAAACGATATTTACAAAGTTACCGCTGATGGTTTTGAAGAAAATTATAATGCGGACAAATTTGAATTGATTTTTTCTTCTTTTTCAGGTGAAATGCAAAAAGCGTTACCGATTGAGAAGACCAAAGAGTTTTTGACTGATCTGAAATTTCGTGCCGGTAACATTACGAAACGGGAATTGATCAAATCAGAACAAACTTACGCTTCTTACAAAACTCATTTTGAAAGAGCGTTATTGACTGTGAATATTTCTGTTGACGGCGATTCCAAAATAAACGGGTTGTTTGTAAAACCGTTTCGGAAAAGCCGTTCCCCCAAGATGGAACGCAATATAACGAAACTGAAATTGCCCTTTAACGGCGAATGGTTTGTTGTTTGGGGCGGTGATACGAAAGAATTGAATTATCATGTCGAAAATGAAGCACAAAAGAACGCCTTCGATTTTGTCATCATGGACAGTTCAGGAAAATCGTACAAAAATGACGGCAAAATAAACGAAGATTATTATGCATTCGGAAAAGAGATTTTTGCACCTTGCGACGGCGAAGTTGTTTTGGCTGTTGACGGTATCAAAGACAATAAACCGGGGCAACTCAACCCCGTTTATATTCCGGGCAACACGGTTATTATTAAAACAGAAAATGACGAGTATCTATTTTTTGCTCATTTCAAACAACATTCCATTCAAGTCAAGCAGGAGCAAAAAGTGAAACAAGATGATCTTTTAGGATATTGCGGCAATTCCGGTAATTCGTCCGAAGCCCATTTGCATTTTCATATTCAGGATGTTGAGAATATGAATGAGGCAATAGGTGTAAAATGCTATTTCGATACAATAATTGTTAATGGACAACAAAAAACAGATGACTCGCCAGTACGAAACGAGAAAGTTAAAAATCAATGAACAGTATCATCACGAACAATATCGATAAGATCAAAACCGTGTGTGATGAACATTTTGTTCGGACATTGTTTGTGTTCGGTTCGGTATGTACGGATCAATTTAACGCGGAAAGTGATATTGATTTATTGGTTTCCTTTGAGCCGTTGGATTTTGGAGATTATGCTGACAACTATTTTCAAACAGCCGAATTATTAGAACAAATTTTTCAGCGGCGTG
>JAISQH010000080.1 GCA_031274385.1 Planctomycetaceae bacterium
GGGGAATAGTCACTCCAATCGGTTTGGGGATGAATAAAATTTGACACGGTAAAACCGACAATCATACGGACAAGCGGCGGGTTCGCATGGAATAAATCAAACTCGTGAGTTTCGTATAACCGTAACGATGCCGCAATATGTCCGAGTTCCGTACGATTCGGAGAAGTCAACCAATCAATACGCAACAACAGAAACGCCTGCACAACAAACACAAGCAACAAAATTGGTAACCGGATGTCATTTATTCTGTTGTCACTCATAACAGTATATCATACATGGCGAAACGATCACATTCAAGTCATGCTGGAAAAAGAATTTCGATTATGTTAAAATTCGGCGAAAACACTGAAATTCAAAACAATCGACTTTACCATGAAACGATTTTTTATTCTGTTTTTTTCGGCACTGTGCCTGCTTGGGGTTGTTTTTCTTATCGTGAAAAACGGTAATCGGGTTATTAAACCCAATAACCATCTCCAACAGGAAAAACTCATTTCCGGATTGACGCCGGAAAAATGTGAACTCGGTTATGTTGAATCGAAAAGTGCCCATGATTTCACACTTGAAATCACCAACGCTTCCGACGAAAATTGGCAGGAAGCCAAGATCGAAATTGAATGTGATTGTATTACTGTTCTTGAATTGCCCAAGATAATTCCTGCTCAAAACCGAACTCCGGTTAAACTGCGATTTACCGCACCGGAAGTGACCGGTTCTTATACAAAAACGATTACAATAACTGTGGGTGAAAAAATCTGGCAATCACGTCTCCACGCACGAATTGATGCACCAATTCGCGTGGAACCGAAAGATTTGATCTTTTCCAGAGAAGAAAATATTTCGGAACAACCACTCACGATATTTAATGAAGGTACAGATCCCGTGCGGCTTCTTTACGCAACATCAACACCTGCTGCTTGTAACGTAAAAATTAAAGCTGAACCTATCGAATCCGGCTCCAAAACTACACTTATCGTCACGCTTAATGATCCGACACCGGATCGCCTGATTTCGCTCAATATCCAAACAAATCATCGAAAACAGAAAAAAATTACCATCCCAATACGGATAAAATAAATTTTTTGATTATTTTTAGTTTTTTTTCAAAAAAAGTGAGAGGTGGTGATTGACACGGTTTCTTCGATTTCAGAGACATGGTATAAATGTTGGTTGAATTTTTGATTTTCTACTATATTTTTGAAAGTAGGAGGTAGACAATGAAAAATGTTGTTTTATTTTTTGTTTTGGCTATTGGTCTTCTTTTAGTTGTACCGCTCAACGCTCAGCCCAACACTGCGTCCAAGAAAGCCAACAAACAAGCCGCCAACAATAACGCGACGGATAAAGGTAAGTCATCATCGCCTAAAAAGACAGACCGAGTTGATCTGAAAACGAAAACGTTTGTCAGTAAAAAGCTGGATCGGATTGACGAAAGAGCCGATGGCAAAAAGGTTTATCATTACCTTTATCGTGTTGAAGCGGAACCGACTGAAAAGGAGATACCGCGTTATTGTGTGGACACACAATATAATGTCTCTTATGAACAGGAAGGTTTTCAGGAAGAGGATTCTGTTACGCTTCTTTCGGACAACGAAGAATCTGCAACGGATTCGCCAGTTTGGGTTTATGATGTTGCCTATGTCGAAAGCGGCGACCGAGAATTATCGTTTACGACCACCGGTAGTGTTTTAGCCGCGGTCTTCTCATCAGCCAATAGCGAAACCGACCCGAATGATCCCGATTATCATTGCCATACCTGTAACCATTATGATTCCTCACAATGTACAACTGCCTGTCGATGCTGTTGTTCAACCGGTGATGAAAATTGTAACTGCTCCGGTTGTCAATATCAAAATCCGCGTTGTTTCGCTTGTCCGGTTGGTTGTACTTGCGAACATTGCGTTTGTAACTGTGACGGATGTCTGACTCAAAATCCGCGCTGCCTTGTTTGTCCGGTTGGTTGTAACTGCGATCATTGTCAATGTTTATGTTTGCAAAGTATTGACCACGAAGGACGTTGCGGTTGCGCCATTTGTAAGCAACGACCGCTCACTTGTGAATGTGAATGTCATTGTATTTGTCCGTAAAATCATTATTTTGTGTTTGTATTTATTTGTTACTCAACTGTTTGATTCGGAGATATTATCATGTTGCGTTCCATTCTTTTGTTTTTATTTATTGCAACGACATTTTGTGCGGTCAATTTGTTCGCTCAGCAGAAACCGCGTTCAGAGGAAACGCAAAAATCGTTTCGACAATTACGTCAAACGTTTTTGCAACCGGAAAGGGGGCATTCTGCCGATCCGCAATCGGCAGAGCGTGAACGGTCGCGTTCGGTGGAAACATGGGTGAAACGCAATTCGTGGCGTGATTTACCGGTTCAGGAACAAGCGTGGCTTGCCGAAGCGATGACGGGACCGGATCAAATCGATAAACGTTCGTTTTCTGTACGCTGGACGGGACAACTTCATGTTCCGGCAAATGGGCAATACACATTTTCACCCTTCACCTCTGTTGGAGCCGATGGCGTGATGAGACTTTGGATTAACGATCAACTTGTTCTTGACACGAATATTGCTCAACCTGATAATCTTGTTGATAACCTTGAAACAATACCTGAATCGAATCTAACCAAAGAAGTAAAAAATGTACAGAAAAATAAGCCGGAAGAGAAGACCGCTTCTCTCAATGGTTCTGTAACATTAACATCAGGAAAACCTGCGAATTTCAGATTGGAATATGTTCGTGTTTCTGTTCCGATTAAACCCGGCGAGGCACGATTACCAAGTTATCCTGCTGCGGTTCTTGCGTGGCAATCGGAAGTGATTGAGCGTCAGGTTGTTCCTGCCAATGTTTTTACGCCGCCGCAAGATTTGGCAAAAGATTTGGCAAAAGAAGTCAAGCAAGGTCTCAAAGGGGAATATTTTGCCGATGCAACGTTTCAAAAACGGGTTGCAGTTCGGGTTGATCCGAATGTCGATTTTCTTTGGGATGTCGGACGTGTTGCAACGGAACATCGTTCAACACAACGCGAAATTGCCTCTGAAACCGTTGCAAAAATAACATCTCCGGGATTTCTGAACACGCTTGAACCGACTGAAGCCAAAGAGTTGATACAAAAACAACTTCCTCCTTTGATGGGCGTGTTATCGGCATCAGAACGAGTTACTGTTTTCAAGGCAATTGGTGACAATCCTAAATTACTTCAATATTTAACGTTTCCGCAAGTTGCCGGAGCCATTCGTTGG
>JAISQH010000099.1 GCA_031274385.1 Planctomycetaceae bacterium
AGCCGAAATCGTCCGAAATCTCAAACGTCTCGGCGTGGATCAGGAAACAATCTCGAAAGCAACCGGTTTATCAGTCTCCGAAATCGACCGGCTTATTTAATGGAGACGCCAACGTGTAACTGTTTATTTTAATACGTTGTCATTTATAACAATTATTGAGAGTTTTGAGGAATTAGTTTTTTTTGAAACGAAATAACAAGACGAAAAATTTATCAAATTGCCTAAAATTAAAACAGACAGTTACTTGTCATCCTGTCCATTCTAATAATCTTTCAAATCCTGTTCTGACAACCTTCATTTTATGCCATTCCGTACCATGATTTTACGAACTATTTTTGTTGCCGTTATTTTTTTGATTTTAATTCTTAGTACGGTTTTTAATACGGCAACGGCTTGCACGAATATTCTTGTTTCGAAGGGGGCATCGGTTGATGGCTCTGTTACGATAACATATACAGCGGATTCGGCGGGATTTTATCCGCGTTTGGAAATTTTTCCGGCTGCGGAATGTCCTCCTGATGCGGTGATTGAGATTCCGGCAACAAAGGATCGCCCCGCCGGAACAATTAAACAAGCCGCTCAGACCTATCAGGTTCTTGGAGTTGTTTGGGACGAAGGTCACGGCGGTTTTTGGACGCGGCAAGGTTGTATCAATGAGTTTCAGGTTGCGATTGCCGAAACGACATTCGGAGGGCGTGAAGAATTGGTCAATCCGCAAGGGTTGGTCAATTATCCGATGATGATGACGCTGGCGTTGCAACGTTCCAAAACGGCAAGAGAAGCCATCGCTGTTATGATTCAACTTGTTGAAGAACACGGATATAACGACGAAGGCGAATCGATTTCGATTGCGGACAAGGAGGAAGCTTGGGTTTTTGAAATCGTGGGAACCGGTAAGACCGAATCCGGCAATGCTGAAGTCAGTTCGAACGGCAATGTTTTGAACAGGGGAAGTGCCATTTGGGTTGCCCGAAAAGTTCCGGACGGCGAAATTTCTGTTCATGCCAATCAAGCCCGAATCGGTGAAATTCCTGAAAAGTGTAATCCTGATGAGTTTTTCTTTTCGGACAATATAAAAAGTTTTGCGGTGGAAAAGGGTTGGTTTGATCCTTCGGGTGAAAAGAAGTTTCGGTTTGACGAGACTTACGGGGAAATTGATGCCAAATCGAAACGGGTTTGCGAGAGCCGTGTTTGGAGTGTTTTCCGTCGAGCGGCACCGTCGCAACATTTTTCGGCGGACTATCATCGCGGCGTTCCCAACGCCAAACCGTATCCATGGTCGATTAAACCGGACAAAAAACTCTCCACTGCTGACGTAATGGCTTTGATGCGTGATCATTTTGAAGGAACCGAGTTTGACATGACTCAGGGAGTGGATGCCGGAGAATATGGTTTGCCGCGTCGTTGGCGTCCGTTGTACTGGAAAGTTGAAGGTGATGATCAGGAATATTCGTGGGAACGTCCGATTTCGACTCAGCAAACAGGTTTTTCAATTGTTACGCAATCGCGGTCGCAGTTACCGGATCGGGTTGGCGGAGTGTTGTGGTACGGTGTTGACGACAATTATTTGAGTTGTTATTTTCCGCTTTACTGTGGTATAACGGAGGTTCCGCCTTCGTTTGCGGTTGGGTCGATCCGTCAGTTTTCGTGGGACAACACGTGGTGGGTTTTCAATCTCGTTGCCAATTACGCCAATCTGAAATATTCACGAATCGCGCCTGAAATTATTGCGGTACAAAAAGAATTGGAAACGAAATTTTTTGCGTTGCAAAATCCTGTCGAAAAAACGGCAACGGAAATTTTCAAAACCAACACCGAACTTGCGCAACGATATTTGACTGATTACAGTGTTGCGCAGGCGGAATTGGTTGCTGCCCGTTGGAAAAAACTGGCTGTTGATATTTTTACCAAATTTAACGATGGTTATATTCGAAACGATGACGGTCAATACCCCAAAGAAGGCGATCCTTATCCTGAAGGTTGGTTGCGCCGTGTGCTGAAGGAAAAACCGGAACAATTTAAAATTGAAAATTGACAATGGAAAATTGAAAATGGGGAAATCCTTTTTACTTAAACGAACAAAAATAACCATAGCGACTGAGCCGTTTGACATGATTTGTGTACAATAAATTAATGCATTTTACATCGAAGGAGTTGGATTTCAAATGAAACGCCTGAATTGTTACTAATTTTCCATTTTCCATTTTCAATTATAAAAAATGATTACGCCTAGAACACTCAAGGGGTTCCGTGATTTTTTACCGGAGATCATGTTGCCTCGTGAACATCTTATTGAAACGGCAACACAGGTCTATCGATCTTATGGTTTTAGTCCGATTGACACGCCGTCACTTGAATATCTTGAAATTTTGCAAGGTAAAGGCAGTGACGAAACGGATAAACAACTGTACAAATTTGAAGATCACGGCGGTCGCAATGTTGGACTTCGTTTTGATTTAACGGTTCCGTTGGCGCGTTACACCGCACAACATTTTTCGGAGCTTCCGATGCCGTTCAAGCGTTACCATTTTGGCAAAGTTTGGCGTGGCGAAAACACGCAAGCGGGGCGTTACCGGGAGTTTATGCAATGTGATTTTGATACAATCGGAACGAAAAGTTCGGTGTCGGATATTGAAACGGCGTTGATGATCAATGACTTAATGGAACGAATTGATTTAAAAACGAAAAAGCCGTTCACTCGATTCAAAATTCGTGTCAATAATCGAAAAATTTTAAGCGGTCTGCTTGACAAACAAGGAATTTCAGACAAAACGACGCCGATTTTGCGGTAATTGGATAAAATAGGAAAAATTGGCAAGGAAGCCGTTTTCAAAGAGATGCTTGAAACTGCTTTGATAACGGAACAACAAGCTTCGGCGGTACTTGAACTTGCGGAGTTGCGTGGTTCGAACGAAGCCATTTTGACGTCGCTTCAAAAAATGCTTTCCGGTAACGCAATTGGCGAGGAGGGCGTTACGAAATTATCGGAATTATTTCAATCTATTTTGATTTCGGGAGTTCCGTTGGATCGAATTATGATTGACGTATCAATTGCGCGTGGTTTGGATTATTACACCGGCACGATTTATGAAACGTTTCTTGACGAGTTACCGGGCATTGGCAGTGTTTGCAGCGGTGGTCGTTACGACAATTTAGCCGGACTTTATACGAAACAGGAATTACCGGGTGTTGGGGCATCGCTTGGTTTGGATCGGCTTATTGCTGCGATGGAAGAACTCGGCATGATCGAAAAAGTTTCAACACCGATTGCCGTATTTTTACCCTATTTTGTTGAGACCCGTCTTGCCGATTATCTGAAATTTGCTGCCGGATTGCGGAGTAAAGGAATCGGAGTTGAACTTTATCCTGAAACGAAAAAACTGGGTCAACAATTAAAATACGCTGATAAAAGAGGTTATCGTGTTGCTGTTATCATTGGCGAAGACGAGTTTCAACGCGATACCTGCCAAATTAAAGATTTAAAAACAGGTCAATCGGTTGAATGTCCGCAAACGGAATGTGCCAATCTCATTCCGTTACATTAACAAATCGCTTGCCGGTAATACTAGGAAACCTCAAAATGTGTTCCGTCTTTAATTTTTGTTGTACACAAAGAAAAATGTAAACGTTTTTATTATCATCTTTGTGCGTAATAAAACTTTTTGATTCAATTTCTTCTCTCATTTCTGAAATTTTAAATATTCTCTTATTATTTTAACAAATATTTTACCTGTTTTATTCAAGCGATTGAATATTTCCAAAACGTCATTTTTCCTTACTATACGAATATTCCATCTAAAGTTATGATATCTTCAACAAAATTGGTTTTAAGTGTTCGATTTTTTTAACAATGAGAAGAATTCACCATGAAAAAACGAAAACACCATCAACCGAAAAGGACGAAAACCGTAACGCAACCGGAATATCAATTACGATGTAACAATTCGGAACTTATCATTTCGTTCGGCAAAAGAAAATTCTCGCCACCTCATTTTTTCTTACCGGTATTTTGGTGTTTGGGGACATGGTTGTTTTTGTAATTGTCTATTTTAACACATTGTCATTTATAACAATTATTAAGGATTTTCCTCAAACCCCTTATTTTTATAATCTCCCTTAGTAGCATGGGACGAAACAAAAATGTCCCTTATTTTTCCTTATGAAAAAGGGAATAATTGAAAATAAGGGTACAGAATGTTGTACTCCGTTGCTACTAAGGTTTTTTGGAAAATATTGTAAAAATAAGTGTTTTGAGGAATTAATTTTTTTGAAACGAAATAACATGACGAAAAATTTATCAAAATACCTAAAATTAAAATAGACAGTTACCTTGAAGTCATCGAAGTTGCGTTGCCGATCTTGGGCGATCTTGTACAATTATTGGGACTGGTACCCTCATTCGCGATCCTCGAACAAGGGGACTCGTTG